>CAYUJA010000242.1:0-2620 GCA_964444875.1 uncultured Acidimicrobiaceae bacterium
AATCTCGCTGCCAAGAACCTCGTGAGACGGACCCGTCCCGCATCCAGCGTTCCGATCGGCCGGAGGCTCGAAAAACCGGATTCATCATCCTTCCCATCGGGCCACACCGCATCGGCAGCTGCTTTCAGTTCGGTCGTCGGCGGCGAAATCGGGGCAATGTACCTCCCCATCAACATCGCGGCTGGAGCGGTCGGGTTCTCCAGGGTGTACACCGGTGTCCACTACCCCGGCGACGTCCTGGCAGGATGGGTGCTCGGTCGCCTCGTTGGGAGAACCGTCCGCGCTCTCTGGCCGAAGCGTTGGAGATAGACAGAGCGGCTCCCCGCACGAGCCAGCCGACGTAGACAGGGCTGTAGGACGTTCCGAACACCTGTGATCCAGAGGAATCGTACCAGGCGAGTTTGAACTGCTGCTGCTCGAGCAGGCACCCGAACCCAACCGGATTGGGCAGACAGTACTTCGGTGGAAGCAGCGTGCCCTCGATCCTGAGCTGGGATTCTTTCGTGGCCTGGAGATACGCACAGGTACCTGTTGCGTTGCTGTACTCAAGGAACGCCAAACCCTCACCCGATTGCGGATGGTCTACGCCCGGCAGCGTCGTGGTCGACGACGTCGATGTGGTCGGCGGAGCCGGGCCCCCAACCGCGATTGCCGCCCCAGACCGCAGCGAGAGCAGCACCCAGGCCAACGGCAAGCGGCGAATCACGGAATGTCCGTTCCGGTCGTATCCGGGTTCGATCTATGTCGGCGTTTCTGCAGTTCCTAGGGCCAGATGACCCCGGTTGAGATGGCGATCGACTCCGGAGAACTGTTGCGGACTCTTCGAAGACCAAGCAGAGCTCTCAGAGGACCGGGAACTGTCCAGTCAGCCGATGACGATCGCCGTCCCGTAGGCCACGATCTCAGCCATCCCCTGCTGCTCTCCCATATCGGTCGAGTCGAAGCGGAGGCCGACCACGGCGTTCCCACCGAGTTCTTGGGCATGCTCGACCATCCGATCGACAGCGACGCGCCTGGCTTCCTCGAGTGTCTCGGTGAACTGCTGAACCTCACCCTTGCGAAGCGCTTTGAGCCCACCCGAGAAACCCTTCGAGAAGCCCATGGACCGTGCGATGAGGCCGTAGCACGCCCCGACGTAACGCTCTGTCTCGCGTCCGGGAATGTGATCGATCGTCGCTACCGGAATCGCGATCGGTTCGTTGAGTCTGGACATCAGTGTTCTCCTCGTGGCTCGGCTCTGTCGACGTTCGTTGGCTGCCGACCGTACGCCGATGCTAACAGCCTCGACCACCTGCACAGAGGCCAACCTCGACCACCGAATCCTCCCTGAATTCGAGATGACAGCGATCGGTGTTCGCGGCCCGATTTCAACCCAGCCTCTCGCCTGATCGCGCAGAATCGCTCGCAGAGCGAGGGATTTCGGCTCGTCGCCTCGACCGGATTTGAACCGGTGCCACCGCCTTGAGAAGAAGGTTCACTGGGACTTCGGAAATGAGCGGGGTCGGCTAGAACCGGGGAGACCACAAGCCGGTAGTACCCAGTCGTACGTATGACGTACGGGGGAAGGCTCGGGACATCGTTCCGGTTTCGTAGGCGGCTTTCAGGGCTCAGGACATCGCTCTGTTTGGTGTGATGCTTTCAGGCGTCATCGACGTTTGGAATACCTGTGGATACCGAATACGAGTTGCCGTTACGCGCCGTGGAGTTGTGTGTCGATGGATGGAAGACGTCAGCGATCAGCGAGGAGTTGGGAATCATGGGATTCTCCTCTCTGTGCCCTCTTCCGGTTCAGGGTCACCCGGCTTCTCGTCAGCTTCCAGAGTCGAATGACCCCATTTGGTCTGGTCACGATCGGGGCGACACTCGTGGTGACGTGATGGCTCCATAGGTACTCCCTCAACTCCCGCCACGCGCACGGGATCGAGATAGACCCCCGTGCAGCGGCGATGGCCCACGTCTTGGAACATCGAGTTCTATCGAGAACCAGACAAGAGCGACGCCGCGAGGTAGAGTAGAAACAGCGGGCCAGGTTCGGGGTCCGCAAGCGAGGTGGCGGAACATGGTGTTCTGGAGAACTCCCCTCGATGCAGATCGAGTGAGAGAACCCCGTGCCGACGTCCACGTCCTCGAACACCGCTGTAAGGGTTGCGGCTTCTGCGTTGAGTACTGCCCTCGTGACGTCCTCGCCATGTCGGAGCGATTCAACCCCAAGGGCTACCACCCTCCCATCGTCGTCAAGACCCGAGAGTGTCTCAACTGCAACATGTGCGAGGCGATCTGCCCCGACTACGCCATCTTCACCGTGAAGGTGCCAGGCTTCCCCCCCGCCGCTGTTCTTACGACGGGGGGCCTAGCCGGAAGTTCGGTACTGTGAGGGCGACCTCCAACGCCGTACTCACCGGGTCGCACTACCTCGACGGTGACTTCGCCTGCGGAGAGGGCGCCATTGCGGCAGGGTGCCGCTTCGTCGCCGGCTATCCGATCACCCCCTCCACCGAGGTGATCGAGCGTATCTCCCGCCGCTTCCCACGAGTCGGCGGCACCTTCATCCAGATGGAGGACGAACTCGCCAGCATGGCGGCGGTCGTCGGTGCGTCGTGGACCGGGACCAAGTCGATGA
>CAYUJA010000243.1:0-2572 GCA_964444875.1 uncultured Acidimicrobiaceae bacterium
AGGAAGCGATGCGGGACCTCGAGCATCGGCACGTGGCCGACACCCTCGAGGTACGCGACCGTCCAATCTGGACGTTGACGTGACATCCACATCGCTGCCTCGACATGTATCAACTCGTCCTTGGTTCCGTGCACGACCAGGGTTGGCTGGCTCACCTTGTGGATCAGTTCAGCGAACCGCGCCTTGCGCAGCACGTAGGGTGCGATCGAATTGGTCGCCTGGATGAGAGCGTCGGTGGCCCAGGGTTGGAGCCGGCGAAGCTGAGCGATCTCGAGCGCCATGTCGTACACAGAAGGGTCGAGGAGTGACGCGTTCGCTGTTACGAAGGCGAGCGCCTCGTGGACACCAGCTTCCGGCGTGATCTTCGCCTTGTACGCCTCGATCAGGCGTTGGCCGAAGAACGGGATGAGCGGTACGGAGAGCCGTGCTGTGGCGGCGGGGCTCACTCCAAACCACGAGAACACCGGGGCAGCAGTGTCTATGAGGACGACCCTCGACACCTTTTCCGGGTACTTCTGTGAGACGAGGATCGAGACCAGTCCCCCCATCGAGTTGCCGATGAGGGTCGCCTCGTCCCCGTAGTAGTCGATGACGTCTGCCACCAACTGCGCGTTGCGTTCAACGGTTGAATCGCCATCGAGAGGGTCGGTGTGACCGAAACCGGAGAGGTCCGGCGCCACGACGCGGTGAGTCTGGGCGAGGTGCGGGGCTACGAGATTCCAGTTGTACGCCGAACCTTCGAGTCCATGCACACACACGATCAGGGGCCCCGACCCCCCGTGGTCGAGGACAGAGACCTTGCCGCCTGCATCGATCGTCGTGCGTTCCATACTCAGATAACACCAAGTCCATCGAATAGTTTTCCCATATCTGGCCGGAAGAACACACCCTGGACGTAGAAGCGCTCGATGCCGAGTTCTGAGAAGCCGGAGAGGATCTCACGCACCTGCTCGTACGTCCCGCGTGGGGTATTGCGTTTCTCGTAGTGTGCGTCGAGTTCCTCCCTGGTGATCCCGGCTTGTGACGCGTTCGAGCTCATCAGGTTCTCGAAGTCCGCTTCGGTTTCAGCGGCCACCACCTGTCCACTCGATGAAAGGAGGATGTCGTCGGGATCGCGCCCCGCGTCGATCGCAGCGGCACGGAACCGTTCGATCCTCCCGGCGAAGTCCGGTCCCGGGTAGATGTTGAACTCGTCGGCATATCTGCCTGCGAGGCGCGGCGTCTTGTGTGCACCCATACCGCCAACCAGGATCGGGATCTTGTCCAGCGGCGCCGGTGACAGGGGAAAGGCCTCGAGTTGGTAGAACTCGCCTGCGAACCCTGGTGTGTCAGGATCGAGCGCTGCTGTGACGTACCCCAGCGCCTCTTCGAGCCTGGCGAACCGCTCATTCATGTCTGGATAGGCGAACCCGAACACCTCATGTTCGCGGTCCATCCAGCCTGTCCCGATTCCAAGGGTGAACCGGCCACCGGACATCCGGTCGAGGGTGACCGCCATCTTCGCAAGGACGGCCGGGTGTCGGAAGGTGATGGGGGAGACCAGCATCACGAGCGCGATGTCTGCGGTGTCGCGTGAGAGGCCACCGAGCTGGATGAAGGCGTCGAGTGCAGGTGTCGTTCTGGCTTCCTCGTCGCTCAGTGCCATGAGGTAGTGGTCTGGAAGAGCGAGCGCTACGAGGCCGCGTTCTTTGGCGAACGCGGCGGCATCGATCAGACGGTCGTACGGTCCCGCGACCTGAAGTGCGTATTGCATCGTGCCTCCGATCGCCGTGAATCGTAGGGTTCTGCGCGCTCTGGTCCTCCATCGAACCCATGGAATCCGTCGTACCGATGGCGTAGATTGGTACATGGAAGGAAGGTCCCATGTCCCAGTCGTATTTCACACAAGCGGTGTTCGTGTTCTTGAGAGAACTCGAGGAGAACAACAACAAGCAGTGGTGGGAGGAGAACAAGGACAGATACATCCGTGTCATCCGCGATCCCGCCAAGGCGTTCATCGCGGACTTCGAGCCGCGCTTGCACAACCTGTCCGATCACTTCCTCGCAGACACCCGCACCAACGGCGGCTCACTGATGCGTCCATACCGCGACATGCGCTTCGGCAAGGACAAGGCGCCGTACAAGACGAACGTCGGGATCCAGTTCCGCCACGAGATGGGCAAGGACGTGCACGCACCGGGGTTCTATCTGCACATCGAGCCAGGTGATTGTTTCGCAGGCGTTGGGATGTGGCACCCCGAGCCAAAGGTCGCACGGGCGATCCGCGAGGCGATCTACGACGATCCCGACCGCTGGAAGAAGGCGACGAAGTACAAGTCGTACACCAACGTGTGGAACCTCGACGCCGGTGAGGAGGAGAAACTCAAGCGTGTGCCGCGTGAGTTCGATGATGGGTTCCCATATGCCGACGATCTACGGATGAAGAGCTTCATTGCGGTCCACAAGCTCACACAGAAGTCCGTCACGTCACCCGACTTCGACGTCGAACTCTCGAAGCTCTTCAAAGCAGGCTCGACGTTCAACGCCTTCCTCACCAACGCCGTCGGACTGCCGTATTGATCAGTTGTCAGTT
>CAYUJA010000244.1:0-2542 GCA_964444875.1 uncultured Acidimicrobiaceae bacterium
CTCGGCGACAGGTCGGGCATCACCAGGTTCGCAAGTGCGATGCTTCCGATGGACGAGTCCCTCGCAACGGTGGCCGTCGACCTCGGCGGCAGGGCATACACGGCCCTCGATATTCCGTTCATAGCTCCGTCGATCGGGGCCCTTGGCACCCAGATGATCCCCCACGCGCTCGAGGCGTTCGCGGCGAGTGCGCGCCTGACGCTGCACGTCACCGCTACGGGGCGAAACGACCACCACATTGCAGAGAGCGTCTTCAAAGCGCTCGCTCGCTCCATGCGCCAGGCATGCGAACTCGATGCCCGCCGCCAGGGCATCCCCTCCACGAAGGGGGTCCTGTGAGCACCATCGCGATCATCGACCACGGCGCAGGCAACCTCGTTTCCGTAGTCAACGCGCTGATGACCATCGGCGAGAACCCGCGTGTCGTCACCGAACCAGGCCACCTCAACGATGTCGATGCGATCGTGCTGCCCGGCGTCGGAGCGACCAGTCCCGCGATGGAACAGCTGACGGCCACCGGTATGGACGAGGCGCTCCGCTCGTGGGATGGCCCCCTGCTCGGGATATGTGTTGGCCTCCAGTTGCTGTTCGACAGCTCGGACGAGGACGGCCAACCGTGCCTCGGGCTCATACCCGGTACCGTCCAGGCCCTCTCGGCACAGCCTCTCCCCCACATGGGATGGAACGACGTCCACCACACAGGCGACCCGTTGTTCGCAAGTATCCCCGACGGGGAACCCTTCTACTTCGTCCACTCGTACGCACCGGTGCCTGACCACCCGAACCAGGTGGTAGCAACGGCAGACCACGGGGGGACGTTCGTCGCCGCTGCCCGTTCGGGGCAACGCGTCGGCGTTCAGTTCCACCCGGAACGCAGTGGCGCCGCGGGGCTTCACCTGTTGGCGAACTTCGCTACGGACGTAGCACGGGTGCGCCGTGTTGCGTAAACGGATCATCCCGTGTCTCGATGTCGCAGACGGCAGGGTCGTCAAAGGCGTGCAGTTCGTCGACATCACCGATGCCGGGGACCCCGTCGAACTCGCAGCACGTTATGCGGACCAGGGCGCAGACGAGATCTGCTTCCTCGACATCACAGCAACTCACGAAGAACGCGCAACGCTGCTCGATGTCGTCAACAGAACGGCCGCGACCGTGAACGTGCCGCTGACCGTGGGAGGGGGCGTGGCGAGCGTTGAGGACATGCGGGCCGTGCTGCGGGCAGGGGCGGACAAGGTCGCGGTCAACTCCGCTGCCGTTGCACGACCCGAACTCCTGAGCGAATGCGCGCAGGCCTTCGGCAGGCAGTGCGTCGTGCTCGCTATCGATGCCAAGTCGGACGGAGAGGGAAGCTGGCAGGTGTGGACACACGGCGGGAGAAGGCCGACGGGCATCGATGCCGTCGCCTGGGCGGCCGACGGGACCAGGCGAGGTGCAGGCGAGATCCTGCTCACCTCGATGGACAAGGATGGGACTCGTTCCGGCTACGACATCGATCTTCTCGCCGCCGTGCGCAACGCTGTCTCCGTCCCGGTGATCGCCTCAGGCGGTGCGGGCGACACCGCGGACATGGTCGACGCTCTCACGGCAGGTGCCGCCGACGCCGTACTCGCCGCGTCGATCTTCCACCATGGGACGTTCACCGTCGGCGAGGTGAAGGGCCAGCTTGCTACTGCTGGTGTCGCTGTTCGGCAAGATTCGGGGATCAGATGGCCATAGATATCGCGGATGTGACATGGGATGACACCGGTCTCGTGCCTGCGATCATCCAGGATGCCTCCAACGGCGGGGTCCTGATGCTCGCCTACATGAACGAGGAGGCCCTCGGCCTCACGCTCGAGACGGGACAGGTGCACTTCTGGAGCCGGAGCCGTTCCGAGATCTGGCACAAGGGTGCAACGAGCGGCAACACGATGGCGGTGACATCGATCGGCGTCGACTGCGACAGCGACGCCATCCTGGTCGCGGTGGTACCCGCAGGGCCGGCGTGCCATACGGGGATGGTGTCGTGTTTCGGTGATACCGATGTGTCAGGCGGGATCGCTGCACTTTGGTCGACGATCAGCCAACGGGCACGGGACCTCCCTGAGGGTTCCTATACGGCCGACCTGATCCGCGCCGGGACGGACGCAACAGCACGCAAGGTCGTCGAGGAAGCCGGAGAGGTCCTCATCGCGGCGAAGAACCACCAGGTCGGCGGCGAACCAGACCGCGTCATCTCAGAGACGGCCGACCTGCTCTACCACATGCTCGTCCTGCTCGCCGAACGGGGCCTCGACCTCGCCGCCGTCGAACACGAACTCGACGAACGGGCCAACGGCTGAAGGGGTATCCCCCATCTCCTCCAGCCATCCCCCATCTAAGGGGGATAAGCGACGAGCGCTAGCGAGGAGCTAGGGGGATCGACCACACGGCCCAAGCTCTCGCGGCTGCGCGTTATCCCCCTGGCTCGCAGGCTCGCCCGTCCCTCACGGCAGGGGGACTGCTGACAAGAGAACGCATGAAACAGGCGCCGCTTCGGACCACCTGACCCGAACGCCGCTCT
>CAYUJA010000245.1:0-2534 GCA_964444875.1 uncultured Acidimicrobiaceae bacterium
CCATCCGGTAGATGTGGTCTGCGCCGAACACGAAGATGTACTTTGGCGCCTCATCCTCGATCAGGTTCATGTTCTGGTACAGAGCGTCTGCCGACCCGGCGAACCATCGTGGTCCCCTCCTCATCTGGGCCGGAACGGTCGTGACGTAGTTTCCGAGGATCGTCGACATCCGCCACGTGGTCGAGATGTGGACATCGAGGCTGTGGCTCTTGTACTGGGTGAGAACGACGATCTTCCGGTATCCCCCGTTCGCAAGGTTCGAGAGGGCGAAATCGATGAGCCTGTACTGGCCGCCGTGGGGAACCGCTGGTTTGGCTCGCACGGTGGTGAGAGGCATCAGCCGGTTTCCTTTTCCTCCGGCGAGGACGATCGACAGGACCCTTTTTTCGATTGAGAGGAGGTTCATGGCCCCATTGTCGCACACGGCTGAGGCTTCTGAACGATATCTCGATGAGCGAGAGGTAGTTCCACGCGTTGAAGCGAAGCTAGATTGCAGTCATGGTCGCAACACCGGCACCGATGAGTGCGCAGGACCGATGGTCGTTCAACGAAGGAACGCACGCGAGCCTCTATCGGGTGCTCGGGGCACATGTAGGGTCAGCAGGCACGACATTCCGGGTGTGGGCGCCGTCGGCATCACGGGTCGCTGTGGTCGGTGAGTTCGAAGGGTGGGGAGCGGGCATCGACCTCCACGGTGATGCTTCCGGCGTGTGGTCGGGGTTCATTGCCGGGGTCGGTCACGCGGACGTGTACAAGTACTCGATCACAGGCCCCGGGGGCGGTGCGCCCTTCGACAAGGCGGATCCGTTCGCGTTCAAGGCCGAGGAACCGCCGAGGACGGGTTCCGTCGTGTGGGACCTGTCGTACTCGTGGGATGACGACGCCTGGATGAAGACCAGGGCGGAGCGCAACGGTCTCGATTCTCCGATCTCGATCTACGAACTCCACCTCGGTTCGTGGCGATACGAGCCAGGTGGATATCGTGCCATCGCGACGCAACTCGCCGACTACGTGACGGACCTCGGGTTCACTCATGTTGAACTGTTACCGGTCATGGAGCACCCGTTCTATGGTTCATGGGGGTACCAGTGCACGGGGTACTTCGCCGCGACGTCGCGATACGGCGACCCACAGGATCTCATGTTCCTCATCGAGCATCTCCACAATCGCGGTATCGGTGTGATCCTGGACTGGGTTCCGTCCCACTTCCCTGCCGATGCCCACGGACTGGCACTGTTCGACGGTACGCACCTCTACGAACATGACGATCCCCAGCAGGGATATCACCAGGATTGGGACAGTCTGATCTTCAACTACGGACGATTCGAGGTGAGGAGTTTCCTGTTGTCGAGCGCCATGCATTGGCTCGATACCTACCACGCAGACGGGATCCGTGTCGATGCTGTGGCGTCGATGCTCTACCGCGATTACTCGAGGAACGAGGGCGAGTGGCAGCCGAATGTTCTCGGGGGCCGCGAGAATCTCGAGGCCATCGCGTTCCTCAAACAACTCAATGTCACGGCGTACGGGGCACACCCAGACATCCTGATGGCCGCTGAGGAGTCGACGGCGTTCGCACAGGTGACCGCTCCCGTCGATGCGGGTGGCCTCGGGTTCGGTGAGAAGTGGGACATGGGGTGGATGAACGACACACTCGACTACATCTCTCGCGATCCGTTGTATCGCAGCCAACATCACTCCCAACTCAGTTTCCGGATGATGTACGCCTACAGCGAGAACTTCATCTTGCCGCTGTCACACGACGAGGTCGTCCATGGGAAGGGTTCGCTGCTCGCCAAACAACCAGGTGACCGGTGGCAGCAGTTCGCAGGTTTGCGGCTTCTCTTCGGGTACCAGTGGGCACAACCCGGCAAGAAACTGGTGTTCATGGGCAGCGAGTTCGGCGTCGACGACGAATGGAACCACGAGCAGGAACTTGACTGGGCTTCTTCGAGCGGTGAAGGCCATGTGGGGGTGCAACGTTTCGTGGGTGACCTCAACGCCTTGCTGATGTCGACACCTGCTCTGTTCGAACTCGACAACGACCCGGCAGGGTTCCGGTGGGTGATAGGTGACGATGCCGCAAGCTCCGTCTACGCGTTCGTGCGGTTGTCGGCCGACGGTGACCCGACGCTGTTCGTAGCCAACTTCACCCCGGTCGTGCGTTCGGGGTACCGGGTAGGTGTTCCCGTCGCCGGTATCTGGGATGAGGTCCTCAACAGCGACGACCCGCGTTACGGCGGCGGCGGTGTGACCAACGGAGACGTCGTCTCAGACGACATCTCCACCCACGGTTACGACCAATCCCTCGAACTCACCCTCCCACCCCTAGCGGCGATATTTCTCAAGCCAGCCAACAGCTGACGGCCAACAGTCAGAAGAGCCCTCTCTGTCTCGTACCTCGATCTCTCCCCGGCCTTCGTTCAACCTCGATCCACGGACTCACCCAGGCGTCGCTCTCTTCTAGCCATCCTCCCTTTTCTAGCCATCCCCCTTTCAAGGGGGATAAGCGACGAGCTCTGCGAGGAGCTAGG
>CAYUJA010000246.1:0-2529 GCA_964444875.1 uncultured Acidimicrobiaceae bacterium
ATTACGTAATCAGGTTCCGAGGCCGAGGGCCCGTGCGAAGAAGGTGGCCATCTCTGCACGAGAGAGCGTCCGGTCGGGACAGAACTCGTCGTTGTCCGGCGGGTTGCAGCCCTTCGTGATTCCCTCGGCGGCCAGGACGTTGATCGACTCCTGGAAGGGACTGGACTCGTCATCGACGAAGGCATCGACAGCGTCACGGTCGGAGTACCCGAAGGCCCTGACGAGGAACTCTGCCATCTCGTCACGGTGCAGAGGTTCATCCGGGCAGAAGTCCGTATCGGTACAACCGAACCCGATACCCGCCTCGGTCACTGCGTTGATGTCGTCCTCGAATATGGACTCACCATCGTCCGTGAACGCGTCCATCGTGCTCGCCGGCAGGTCGAGCATGCGGCGGATGAACGCAGCGATCTGCCCGCGTGTGATGTCGTTCTGCGGGCAGTACTTGTCGTTGTCCGGCGGGTTGCAACCCTTGGTGATGCCGAGTTCAGCGATGATCTCGATGTTGGCCTGGTGAACAGAATCGTCGTCATCGATGAACGTGCCAACGGCGACGACGACCGGTGGGTCTTCAACCGGCGGGTCGTCTGCCGGCGGATCGTCCGCGGGCGGATCGACGGCCGGCGGATCCTCACCTGGCTCCAGCGGAGCCGAGAGGATCGTCGCGGCATCGGCGAACGGGGTCGGGTTCACATCTGCGCCACCGGGTTCGTGAACTTCCCAGTGCAGCATCGGATATACACCTTCGGCGTTCCCGCTGTCACCGACCCAACCGATCAGCTGGCCTGCGTACACCGTGGCACCCGGGACGATGCCAGGGGCGATGCCCCAACCGAGACCGTCGTCGGTGCCCGGTGTGTCGTTGTCCATGTGGATGTACCAGGTCGACCAACCGCCTTCATGGTCGATGGTGAGGCTGCAGCACTTCTCGGGATTGAGGTCGTTGGGATCCGTGGACCAGTTGACGAAGTAGATCGTCCCTGCGGCAGCGGCAACGATGGGCACGCCCTTGACACCGTAGGTGCCTATGTCGACACCCTCGTGGGTCCTGCCTCCGCTACGCGGGGCACCGTAGGTGTCGTAGTAGTCGAAGTCGACCTCACGCTCGCCAACCACGGGAAAGTACATGGCCGGCGCATCGGCGACGTCGAGGACGGAGGCATCAGTGGGCTCCAGGTCGGCGATCACATCTGCAGGTGGCGCGCTGCCCTCGAAGTACAGAGGGTCTTCAGTGGCAGAGGCAGCACCGACGATGACCAGAAGAGACCATGAAAGCACTGTGATGAGTATCAGGGATTTTCGCATAGTGCGTTGGATGGTATTGCGTTCTCAAGCTAAAACCAGTTCAATCCGCGAAACGAACACCGTACGGTACGCTCTGGATTCACATGACTATCTCACTGCTCTCGATCGTTGTTCTGCAATGGAATAGATCGGATCTCACGAAAACGTGCGTGGAATCGATCCGCGCGAACACCACATCTGAGTACGAACTGATCATCGTCGACAACGGGTCGGAGCGATCAGATTCTCAGTGGGCAAGCTCGGCTGCAGACGTAGCGGTCCTGCTCGCGGAGAACCAGGGATTCGCCAGGGGGATGAATGCGGGCTTGGACCGTGCGACCGGGTCCGCGGTGGCCTTCGTCAACAACGACACGGCCATGCCGCCGGAGTGGGACACGAGGCTGATGGAGACACTCGCCGGTGAACGCGTGGGAATCGCGGTGCCCGCTGTCACGGCAGGTGGCAATGTGTCATCGGTTCGGTCCGAGCCAGGTACCTCCACCCGCCACGCTAGACCGTTCGTCGATCTCCCAAGCGGCGTCGTGTACCTGCTGCCCACCGATCTCTTTCGTTCTCTTGGTGGGTGGCGTGAGGACTACCCCATGGCAAGCGCCGAGGACCTCGACCTGCTGTTCACGACCTGGACGATCGGCAAGGACGTGATTATCGACGATCGGGTCCTCGTCGACCACGTCGGGAGCGCTACGGCGTCGGCGCAACTGCCATCGATGGGCCGGATCTGGAGGGACAACAGAAGGAGATTCGTCGAGATCTGGGCCTCAATGACCGAGTCCTCGTTTCGCGATCGGTACGAGTGGACCGGCGAGGTCGACGGCGGCAGGCTGGATCAGGCACGAATCGCCGCGTACTGGATGAGCCGATACTTCACTGAGTCCGACGATCTCGCTCGAGAGCGGTCGACGAAACGAACTGCAGAGGCATCCGCCAAGGATGAGCCCACTAGTGGACGAAGCCGGTGGTGGCGGAAGCCGGGTTGACGGGCACTTCGGAAATGAGTGGGGTCGGCGAGAACCGGGGAGACGACAAGCAGTAGTACTACGAAGACGCGCGGATAGGAGGACGCCGTTTTCCGATCTCCGGCTGTGAGCTGATGGCTGATGGCTGATGGCTGATGCCGCCCGAAACCGCCTATCCGCTGAACTTCTACGTACTTGGTACTTGGAGGATCAGCGGATAGGGGTTGCCGGGGAGGCACATGTGGGTCGTCGGCTGCTTCCCCCTCTG
>CAYUJA010000247.1:0-2522 GCA_964444875.1 uncultured Acidimicrobiaceae bacterium
GCCAACGCGACCGCCGCGGGGATACGAATCGACGACCTGCGCATCGACATCGAAGGGGACCTGAACCTGACATCCTTCCTCGGTATCGAACCAGGGCATGCCGGGTACGAGACGCTCAGGGCCACCGTCCATATCGAAAGCGATGCAGGCGACAGCGCCATCGAAGCGCTTCACGACACGGTGGTGGCGACGTCACCGGTCGGGCACACGCTGTCGGCTGCCGTGCCGCTCACCGTCGAACTCGCCTAGCGCCGTCCGGGGCCAGGGCAACCGTCGCCCTGGCCCCGACTACGCTCGTTACCGACTACCGAACCATCGGAGTACCTGATGACCAACATCCCACACGAGTATGGGTTCGCCACGCGGTCGATCCATGCGGGCCAGCGCCCAGACCCCGAGTCGGGAGCACGAGCGATGCCCATCTACGCCACGACATCGTATGTGTTCGACGACGCTCAGCACGCTGCGGACCTGTTCGCCCTCCAGACGTTCGGCAACATCTACACACGCATCGGCAACCCGACGTCTGCAGCGTTCGAAGAGCGCATGGCTTCCCTCGAAGGGGGCATCGGGGCGTTGGCGACAGCATCGGGCCAGGCTGCACAGCTGATCGCGATCTTGACGCTCGCCCAAAAGGGCGATGAGATCGTGGCGTCACGCTCCCTCTACGGCGGCACCTACACACAGTTCGATGTGACGCTGCGCCGGATGGGTATCGATGTCACGTTCGTCGACATCCACGACCCGGCGGCTATCGAAGCTGCGATCAACGGCCGCACCAGGGCGGTGTACGCCGAGATCATCGGGAACCCGAGAGCGGATGTCCTGGACATCGAGGCGGTATCGACCGTGGCGCACCGCCACGGACTCCCCCTCATCGTCGACAACACGTTCGCCACGCCGTATCTGTGCAGGCCGCTCGAACACGGTGCAGACATCATCACGCACTCAGCGACGAAGTTCATCGGCGGCCACGGATCCGTCATCGCTGGTTGCATCGTCGAGAGCGGCACGTTCCCGTGGGACAACGGCAACTTCCCTCTCCTCACCGACCCCTCCCCCGCCTACCACGACCTGCGGTTCTGGGAGAACTTCCGCGAGTACGCCTACCTGATGAAGGCCCGCACCGAATTGCTGCGCGACACCGGCGCCTCGCTGTCGCCGTTCAACTCGTTCCTTCTGCTGCTCGGCCTCGAGACATTGCCGCTGCGAATGAAACAACACGTCGCCAACGCCAGGTCTGCTGCCGAGTTCCTCAACGACCATCCGAAGGTCGCCTGGGTCGGCTACCCGATCTTCGACGACAACCCGTCCACGGACATCGCGAAACGCTACCTCCCCGAAGGACCGGGCGCGGTGTTCACCTTCGGGCTGGTCGGCGGGTTCGACGCAGGGGTGACGTTCATCGAAACCGTGGAACTCGCCTCCCACGTCGCCAACGTCGGCGATGCCAAGACCCTGGTGATACATCCGGCATCCACGACACACCAGCAGATCCCCGAAAAGGAACGCGCCACGATGGGTGTCGGCGATGACATGATCCGCATATCGGTCGGCATCGAAGACATCGAAGACATCCTGTGGGACCTCGGACGGGCACTGGAGGCAACATGACAACAGCGACCGTACCCGACGCGACACCTGCCGAACGGCTCGACATCATCCGCGACGCGCAGAGCGTCGCCCTCGTCGGTGTGTCAGCCAACCCGATCCGATCATCGAACTTCGTCGCTGCGTACCTCGTGCGCACACCAATGCGCAGCTACCCGGTCAACCCGGCGTATGACGAGGTGCTCGGAGTACCGTGTTACCCGTCATTGGCCGACCTCCCCGAGGTGCCGGACATCGTCGACATCTTTCGCCGCCCTGAGGCCATACCCGGTGTCGTCGAAGAGGCGATCGAGGTCGGCGCCAGGGTCGTGTGGTTCCAGCTCGGCCTCCGCCATGACGAGGCCGCCGGGCGCGCTATCGATGCCGGACTCCTCGTGGTCCAGGACCGCTGCCTCAAGATCGAACACGCACGATGGCACGGCGGCCTCCACCTCGGAGGATTCGACACCGGCGTGATCTCCTCCAAGAGGCACAGGCCGATATGACACCGGGCAGCGTCGGGACCACGACGACACGGTTCTTCACCTTCGCCACCGCGGACGATCCCTTCCCGCTCAAGTCCGGTGAATCGCTCCCCGAGGTGACCCTGGCGTACGAGACCTACGGCGAACTGACCCCCGAGCGCGACAATGCGGTCCTCGTGTTCCACGCCCTCACCGGGAGTCAGCATTCGGCCGGTTTCACAGCGTCCGTTCCCGGGGTCGACGGACGCTGGACGAGTGAATGCCAGGCCGGATGGTGGGACAGTTTCATCGGTCCCGGCAAGGCGATCGACACAGGCCGGTTCTTCGTCATCACAGCGAACTACGTCGGTGGCTGTTACGGATCGACCGGCCCATCGTCGATCGACCCGCGTACGGGTGCCCCGTACGGTTCGTCGTTCCCGATGGTCGGCTTCTGCGACATGGTCG
>CAYUJA010000248.1:0-2468 GCA_964444875.1 uncultured Acidimicrobiaceae bacterium
GTGGCCCTGGGTACTGGCCCAAAGAGATCGTCAGGCGCAAGGAACTCTTCGAGAAGCTCGCTGAATGGTCACCGATCCCGGCCCTGGGCGAACCGCCAGAGGTCGTCACCGAACCGTTCACGATCATGTTGTGGGGTATCACCACCGACTCGATCCAGAACTGGCTCGGTCTCGGCGAAGCGGACGAAGACGCAGACTATGACCTGAAGGGCTTTGCGGGGTCACCCGGCACGGTCGAAGGCCCTGCGCGGGTGATCCTGAGCGCGGACGAACTCCGCGACGTCCAGGCGGGCGAGGTGCTGGTCTGTCCGATCACCAACCCGAGTTGGGGTCCGGTGTTCTCCAAGATCGCTGCCGCGGTCACCGACATCGGAGGGATGATGTCCCACGCATCGATCGTGTGCCGCGAGTACGGCGTCCCGGCAGTCGTCGGAACCGGGTTCGCGACGAAGAAGATCACGACCGGTCAGCGGCTGAGGGTCGACGGAGCAGCAGGGACGGTGAAGATCCTCGACTGAGAGGCCATGGCTCGCCCGGGTTCCCCCGCCCGGGCGAGCTACCCCACGGGGTCCGATCGACGGAGAACAGGAGGAGATCATGTTTCTGTACAAAGAACTGAGTTCTGTGACGCGAACATACGATACAGAACAGCTCCCGGCCGTCGGTGACCGCCCCCGACGCGATCGGTGGCCGGCGTGGTAGCACCGGTATCGGCAGTCGAGAGGGGAATCCAGATCCTGAGGGCCTTCGAAAGCAGGGACGAGTACAGCCTCACGGAACTCGTCTCGTTGCTATCGCTGAACAAGAGCACGGCCTTTGGCATCCTCCAGACACTCACCGACCACCGGTTCCTCTCGCGTGATCCACAGACGCTCCGCTACCGGCTCGGACCGGCGCTCATCCGCCTCGGCCATCTCGCCCACGAGCAGACCGATGTGCGCCGCCTCGCCAGACCGCATATGGAACTCCTCGTCCTCGAGACCCGCAAGTCCGTTCTTCTCGGAACGTTCCATGAAGACAGCGTCACCATCATCGACAAGGTCGACCCGGTAGGGACCTTGCATGTATCTGCAGCCATCGGCCAGCAGATCCCGTTCTCAGCAGGCTCTTTCGGACGGGTGTTCCTCGCATGGCTGCCGGAGAGCCGTGTCGACCAACTCATCTCACGCCATGGTCTCGAGGCCTTCACCCCTGCCTCGATCACCAACCCTGATGCGTACAAGGCTGAGCTTGCCACCGTGCGCGAGCGCGGCTATTCGGTCGATGACACCGAGGAGTACCTGCTCGGTGTGCGGGCCGTTTCGGTGCCGCTGATGGGGCCAGAGGGCGTCGTTGCCGGCCTCACCATCGTCGGGTTCACCTCCCGCATCGGAGACCAGCCTGGTGAGCAAGCGATCAAAGCAGCGCTGTCGGCAGCACAAGAGATCTCGACGCGGCTCGGCGCTGACATGGCAGATACCGAACCGTATGACAACACAGGTGAGGCCGGCCCTCTGACCGGCCAGGGAGCAGTCCGGGAAGTATGACAGTCAACACAAGGAGCAGACCGTGCCATTCGATGACCTGAGATCGTACATAGACAAACTCGACGAGGAGAACCAACTCCACAGGATCGACAAAGAGGTGGATTGGAACCTCGAACTGAGCCATGTCGCCAAGTTGAATGAGGAACGCCAGGGTGGAGGCTCTGCGTTGCTGTTCGACAACGTCAAGGACTACCCAGGACACAGGGTCTTCATCAGCGCGATGACCGCACGCGAGCGTCTTGCGCTTGCTCTCGAGATGCCTCAGGACACCAGCCTGATGAACCTCTCGGCCGAGTGGGTGGACCGTATCCACGGCAAACAGGTACCGCCGAAAGAGGTGGAGTGGGGCCCCACCAAGGAGAACATCCTCACCGGTGACGACGCGGACATCATGAAGATCCCTTCACCGTGGTTCTACCCGGGAGACGGTGGCCGCTACTTCGGTACCGCAGGATATCTGATCACCCGCAACCTCAAGACGGGGCGGCTGAACCTCGGCACCTACCGCGCGATGGTCGGTGAGAGCCAGGAACTGTGCATCTACATGATCAAGGCCAAGGACGGCGAGATCGACTTCAGGGACTACCAGGAAGCGGGCATCCCCATGCCCGTGGCCTATGTGTCCGGGTGCGACCCGACGCTGTTCCTGTGCGGAAGCACGCTCTTCGGCCTCGACGAGAGCGAGTACGACGTCGCAGGTGCGCTGCGAGGCGCACCCGTCGAGGTCGTCAAGGCTGAGACGTCCGATCTCCTGGTCCCTGCGACTGCCGAATGGGTCGTGGAAGGCGAGATCGTCCCAGGCGAGACTCGCCCCGAAGGGCCCTTCGGTGAGTACACAGGCCACTACTCTGGCAAGGGCGACGAAGAGCAGTACTTCATCAGGGTCAAGACGATCACCCACCGCAACGACCCGATCCTGTGGTCGACGACCGTTGGAAGGCC
>CAYUJA010000249.1:0-2391 GCA_964444875.1 uncultured Acidimicrobiaceae bacterium
GGCGCGTCCAGCATCATCGTCACGAAGCTTCCGGTTACCGGTGACGATCCGTCGATAGCGATCTGTGCGGCGACGATCAGATCCGTCAACTCCGACACGTCGATCTCTCCACCGATCACCGCCTCGTACCCGTCAGGAACGTCCCGTGTACTCGCCATGGGAGAGAAGGTAGCCGGAGTAGAGCCGACAGCGGACAGCCAGGCAGGAGCAGTTTCCGTCCTCAAGAGAGCACAGAGCACAGAGCACAGAGAACAGAAAGCACCGTCTGTGTTCTGTGTTCTGTGCTCTCTTCTCTGTCTCCCCATAGCTTCCGCGACACGTTCCTCCCTATAATGTCGCCGGTTCCAAGGTTCCCCGAAGACAACCAGGAGTGATTTCTGTGAATCCCGATGTATGGCTCTACATAGCCATGGTGATGGGCATCGCCGCCCTCATCCTCGCCGCCGTGTACGGCCGCCTGGTGATAGCTGCGCCGCCAGGCAACGACCGGATGGTCTATTTGATGGGTGTGATCCGTGAAGGGTCGATGGCGTTCATGCGGCGCGAGTACACCGCAATAGCAGGATTCGTTGCCATCATGGCCGTGTTGATCTTCGCGCTCCTGGATTGGGGGAGGCCGTGGGGAGCCATAGCCTACGTATTCGGTGCGGTGCTGTCTGCTCTCGCCGGTTTCATCGGCATGCGCATCGCCACGGCTGCCAATGCCCGCACTACTGAGGCCGCCCGCCTCGGGGGAACTGCCAAGGCGCTTCCTGTTGCCTTCCGTGGTGGTGCCGTGATGGGGTTCACCGTTGCGGGCCTTGGTTTGTTGGGTTTCGCCCTCGGCATCTTCTTCTTCCGTGATGTCCTCGATCTGACCGACGCGATCGAAAAGGGTAGGTCAGCGGAGTGGGTGGAGATCATCACGGCGATCGGCCTTGGTGCATCCTCGATCGCGCTGTTCGCCCGTGTCGGCGGAGGTATCTACACCAAGGCAGCCGACGTCGGCGCCGACCTCGTCGGGAAGGTCGAAGCAGGTATCCCCGAGGACGACCCTCGCAACCCCGCAACGATCGCCGACAACGTCGGAGACAACGTGGGAGACGTCGCAGGGATGGGTGCCGACCTCTTCGAGTCGTACATTGGATCGTTGATCGCACCTATCGCATTCGCGGCGATCGTCTTCGCCGGAAAGCCATTCCTGCCTCAGCTGATCTTCTTCCCGCTGATGATCGCCTCGATCGGCATGGGAGCTTCGATCATCGGGTCGTTCCTGGTCAAGCCGAAGGGTGACCATCTCGCCAAGGCGCTACACATGGGAACCTTCTCCGCAGCAGGGATGACCGTCATCGGCGTCGCCGCTCTGACACCGCTGATGTTCAGCGGCGTGAGGGGGGTCGATCAGGCGTGGGGGTTCTTCCTCGCCGTTGTCGTTGGCCTGGTTGTCGGAATGTTCGTTGGGAAGATCTCCGAGTGGTACACGTCTGACCAATACAAGACCGTCAAGGACATCGCTCGCCAGTCAGAGACAGGGCCGGCCACGGTGGTCCTTGCGGGTATCGCCGAAGGCAAGAAGTCCGCTGCGTACTCTGTCATCGTTGTCGCCCTCGGTATGGGTGCGGCGTACTGGGCAGGGGACTGGGCCATCGAAGGTGGAGGCATCTACGGCGTTGCCATCGCTGCGATCGGTGTGCTGTCCACACTCGGTATCACGATCTCGGTCGATGCCTACGGTCCGATCGCCGACAACGCAGGCGGGATCGCGGAGATGGCTGACCTCGACCCCGAGGTCCGCGAGGCGACAGACCAACTCGACTCGCTCGGCAACACGACCGCAGCGGTTGCGAAGGGCTTCGCCATCGCGTCAGCTGCCGTTACTGCGCTCGCACTGTTCTTCACGTTCGCCAAGGCGGTCGGCGTCGACAGCTTCAACATCCTCGACATCGAGGTCGTCATCGGGTTGTTCCTCGGTGGGATGTTCCCGTACCTGTTCGCTGCCCTGACGATCCAGGCGGTTGGACGTGCGGCGTTCCAGATGATCGAGGAAGTGCGCCGTCAGTTCCGCGAGATCCCAGGACTTCGCGAGGGGAAAGAAGGAGTGGTTCCCGAGTACGCCAAGTGCGTGGACATCTCGACCAGGGCGTCGCTGCGTGAGATGATCATCCCCGGCGCCATGGCCATCGCCCTGCCGCTCGTGGTCGGGTTCATCAGCGTCCAGATGCTTGGTGGCCTGCTCGCAGGCGCACTGGTGTCTGGCTTCCTGTTGGCCATCTACATGTCCAACGCCGGTGGTGCGTGGGACAACGCCAAGAAGTTCATCGAGGCCGGTGCCTTCGGCGGGAAAGGATCCGATGCCCACAAGGCGGCGGTCGTGGGTGACACGATCGGCGACCCGTTCAAGGACACGTCGGG
>CAYUJA010000250.1:0-2386 GCA_964444875.1 uncultured Acidimicrobiaceae bacterium
GCTGAGCCTGCCGCAGAGACCGTGGTTGCAGCCACCGAAGAGTCTGAGGCTGTGACCGTCAAACCTGCCCCGCGTGGCGATCGACCTGCGATCAGCGCACCGAAGACCATCGGCGATGTCGCGGACGACCTCTCCGCAGAGGACTTCGCTGCAGCTGTCGAGCAGACGGTGTTCGAGTTCAAAGAGGGCGACATCGTCGCCGGAGTTGTTGTCAGGATCGACCCGGACGAGGTACTCGTCGACATCGGGTACAAGTCAGAGGGTGTCATCCCTCCACACGAGCTCTCCGTACGGAACAACTCGAACCCTGCAGACGTCGTCACGGTCGGTGAAGAGATCGAAACGCTCGTCCTTCAGAAAGAAGACGACCAGGGCCGTCTCGTCCTTTCGAAGAAGCGTGCCCAGTACGAACGTGCGTGGGGACGCATCGAACGGATCATGAACGAGGGCGGGACCGTCACCGGCCACGTCATCGAGGTCGTCAAGGGCGGCCTGATCGTCGACATCGGCCTGAGAGGTTTCCTGCCGGCATCGCTCGTCGATCTGCGCCGTGTCCGTGACCTCCAGCCGTTCGTCGGTGAGCCGATCGAAGCGAAGGTCATCGAACTGGACCGGAACCGCAACAACGTCGTCCTGTCGCGTCGGGCCTACCTCGAAGAGGAACAGGCAGAGCAGCGCCACGCGTTCCTCGCAGACCTCAAAGAGGGCGACGTCCGTACCGGCGTCGTTTCAAGCGTCGTCAACTTCGGTGCGTTCGTGGACCTTGGTGGCATGGACGGACTCGTCCACGTCTCGGAGCTTTCATGGCGTCACGTCAACCACCCAGGTGAGATCGTTACGGTCGGTGACCAGGTGAAGGTCAAGGTTCTCGAGGTCGACTACACCAGGGAACGCATCTCGTTGTCTGTCCGCCAGACGGCTGAAGACCCGTGGGAGACGTTCGCCCGTGGCACCGCAATCGGGGATGTCACAGACGGCAAGGTCACCAAGACCGTTCCCTTCGGCGCATTCGTGTCCGTCGGCGAAGGTGTCGAGGGTCTCGTCCACGTCTCTGAGATCGCCATGCACCACGTCGAGAGCCCGGAACTCGAACTCTCCATCGGCCAGGAAGTCAAGGTCAAGGTCACCGAGATCGACACCGAAAGGCGCAGGGTCAGCCTCTCCATCAAGCAGGCGCTCCCCGATTGGGAAGAGCGTTCGTCGTGGAGTGAGCGCAAGCCGAGCGGTGGCGGGAGCAGCGCACCTCGCCGCAGAGAGTTCCAGCGTGAAGAAGAGACGCCAGACGAGCCGAGTTTCTCTGCCGGCTCATCGCTTGAAGCGATCTTGCAGGAACTCAAAGAACGCGGCATCGGCCGCAAGTGATCTGATCGCTGCCAGACCCGATCGGGTCTGGCAGCGCAATCGGTTTCCTGTCGCACCAGGCTTGTATCGTCGTGGCATGACCACGACTCGCGATACCACTCGACAGCCCGTCGTCCTCCTCGGCGGTGGTATCGGCGCGGGGAAGTCACGTGTCGCTTCGGTGTTCGCCGAGCGCGGTTTCGCCGTGATCGAGGCTGATAAGGTCGGCCACAGCGTCCTCGAACACGACGACCGGGCCATCTCTGCCATCGCCGCTCTATGGCCCGAAGCCGTCACCGACGGTGTGGTCGAGCGCAGCGCGCTCGCAGGCATCGTCTTTGCCGACGCGGATCAATTGGCGCACCTCGAAGCGATCACCCACCCGGCGATCGGCAACGAATTGCATCGGCGTATCGAGCACGCCTCAGGGCCCGTCGTGGTGGAGGTACCGGTCATGAAGGTGCTCACCGAAGAGCCGTACCTGCGGGTCGCCGTGGTAGCCGACGCGACCATCCGTGAGAACAGGGCGGTCGTACGTGGCGGGAACCGGGACGACGTACGCAGGCGGATGGGGAACCAGCCGACCGATGCGCAGTGGCTCGACTGGGCAGACAGGGTGATCGAGAACACGGGTGCGTGGGAGGCGACAGCCGTTGATATCGACACGTTGATCGATGAGGTGCTCGCCGATGTCTGAATCGCGTCCGTTCGAGGTCGTCTCTGATTTCTCCCCCAGCGGCGACCAGCCAGAGGCGATAGCGCGCCTCGTGGAAGGCCTCGAGAGGGGAGACCGGTTCCAGACGCTTCTCGGTATCACAGGCAGCGGCAAGTCCGCGACGATCGCATGGACGATCGAACAGGTCCAGAGGCCGACGCTGGTGCTCGCCCCGAACAAGGCACTCGCTGCCCAACTCGCCAACGAGTTCCGGCAGTTCTTCCCCCACAACAGGGTCGAGTACTTCGTGTCGTACTACGACTACTACCAGCCAGAGGCGTACATCGCCCAGACGGACACCTACATCGAGAAGGAGTCGACCGTCAACGA
>CAYUJA010000251.1:0-2372 GCA_964444875.1 uncultured Acidimicrobiaceae bacterium
GTCCGCGACGCCGACGGCCGTTGCGATGTCGCTGATCGACGTCTGGTCGTACCCGCTGGCCGCGAACATCGTGCGGGCGGCCGCAAGGATCTGGGCGCCACGGCCATCTCCCCGGCCCGAAGCCGGGGGTGAATCTAATTCACCTGCAACCACTCGTTTCCCCAATCTATCGCTCGACACCCTAACACAGACAGGTATAGAGTGGTGAATGTTATTCACCCATAGGAGAAACAACGATGGCCTCAGACCACGGCCTCAGCAGCGAGAACCAGATGATCCTCGACGAGGCGAACCGTTTCGCCAGGGAGAAACTCGCTCCCCTCGCCAGAGACATGGACGACACCGAATCGTGGCCGGACGGTCTCTTTGCGATGCTCGGCGCCCATGGCCAGATCGGGCTCACGATCCCCGTCGAGTACGGCGGGCAGGGCATGGACCTGTTCCAGGCGGGACTCGTGGCCCAGGCCCAGTCGAAATGGAACCATGCCGCTGCGCTGAGCATCGGCGCCCACGACAACCTGTGTGCGAACAACATCTATCGCAACGGAAACGAGGAACAGCGCAGGAAGTACCTGCCTGGTTTGACCTCAGGGAGGCTCGTAGGCGCGCTCGGCCTCACCGAACCGGGGGCGGGGTCAGATGCACTCGGCTCCATGTCCACGACCGCTGTTCGTGACGGGGACACATACGTGCTCAACGGCACGAAGATGTTCATCACCAACGGGCCGATCGCAGACGTCATCCTTGTCTACGCAAAGACGGATCCGTCTGCCGGCGCCCACGGCATCTCGGCGTTCATCGTCGAGTCCTCGTTCCCCGGGTTCTCCGTCGGTCAGAAGTTGACGAAGATGGGGTTCCGTGGAAGCCCGACGGGCGAACTCGTTTTCGACGACTGCATCGTGCCCGCGCAGAACCTCGTCGGTGGGGAGAACCGGGGCGTCGTCGTCACGATGAGCGGCCTCGACATCGAGCGCGTATGGCTTGCGACAGGTGCCGTAGGGGTAGCTGAGCGATGCCTCGAGCTATCGGTCGAATACGCGAACTCGCGTGAACAGTTCGGTAGGCCCATCGCCGATTTCCAGATGATCCAGGCCAAACTCGCAGACATGTACGCGTCGCTCGAGGCGATGAGAGCGTTCACCTACAGTGCACTCACAGCGGTCAAGGATCTCGAAGTGGGCCAGGGAGGCAGGGGCGACATCCACAAACTCACAGCAGCCGTGGCACTGTTCACCGGCCAGCAGATCGTCAAGATCGCCGACGATGCCCTCCAGATCCATGGAGGAACCGGGTTCATGTGGGAATCTGAGATCGGCTGGATCTACCGGGGCGTGAAACTCTACGAGATCGGGGCGGGGACGACCGAGGTGCGCAAGCTGATCGTGAGCGAAGAACTCAACACGGCGTGGCGGGCGGCGAACCCATGATCGAGATCAAACGGGACCTGACGGCAGAACAGGAGAGCCTCGATGCGATCGTCTCGGTGCTCGACGACCATGCGTGGGACACCCCAACGCCTGCTGTCGGGTGGGACGTACGCGACCAGATCGGGCATCTCACCTTCTTCGATGAGCGAGCCACGATGGCGATCACCAACAGACCGGGTTTCACGGCAGAACTCGCCCGTGCTGCAGGTGACATCGAGGCATACATGGCCGCCCACCTCGCACAAACGCGACGATCGTCCCCCGAAGTCATGTCGTCACGCTGGTCCGGGGCACGAGCGGCTTTGACCGCAGCGCTCGGTGTGCTCGATCCCGCTGAGCGCGTACCGTGGTACGGGCCGGACATGTCGGCACGATCGTTCGCAACCGCTCGATTGATGGAGACATGGGCCCACGGCCAGGACATCGTCGATGCACTCGGTGTGCGTCGAGAACCGACAGATCGGCTCCGCCACATCGCCCTGCTCGGCGTCAAGACGATCGGCTGGAGTTTCTCGGTCAACGGACTCGCTGCACCGGACCATCTCGTTCGCGTCGATCTCGCGGGCCCGTCGGGTGACAGGTGGGTCTGGAACGCTGAGACGCACGATGACATCGTCCGTGGAGATGCCGAGGACTTCTGCCTCGTTGTCACCCAGCGCAGACACGTTTCCGACACCGGACTCGACATCACCGGACCCGTTGCACGGCAGTGGATGGAGATCGCCCAGGCCTTCGCCGGACCCCCCGGACCAGGCAGGGCGCCTGGAACGTTCTCGTGAACTCAATGAGGGGACCATCGGAGTAGGGCTCTGCGGATAGGGATGGTTTGGTACGTACTCGACGGTGGACCCAACTCACTGCTGGCCTCTTTGCCCCGCCTCGCAGGCTCGGCACCTCCCCCAGCAGCTGGGAGAGGGAAAGAACCAGGCTCTTCTCTCCCTCGGG
>CAYUJA010000252.1:0-2360 GCA_964444875.1 uncultured Acidimicrobiaceae bacterium
TTCTCCTTTCCGGAGAGGTCGGGTAGTTAGATCCATCACTGCATGGTACTGATGAGGGGAAAGCTGACAGTTCACAGCCGACAGCCGAAGAGTCGTTTTCCGTCTTCCGTTTTCTGTTTTCCGTTTCCCCGCGTCCCCCTTTCAAGGGGGACGGGCGAGCTTGCGAGCCAGGGGGATAGCGCGAAGCCAACTCCACTCTTGCGGGACTACGCGCCGAACCCCGGATCCCCCTGCATCGGGACTACGTCCCTCTGCTGTCCCCCTTGAAAGGGGGACGCGATCTTCTCGAGGGCGGCGTCGTACTTCGGTGCAACGACTGACCAGTCGTACTGGTGGGTCGCTCGCATGATCGCTTGATCGGGTGGGGAGTCCAGGGCTGACCGGATGAGTTCTACGGCATGGCCGGGCGAGGAGTACAGGACGCGTTCGGGGTCGGCTCCGAGTTGGGCCACCCGTTCGGGGTACACGAGGCGGTCGGGAAGCACCGGATGTGCCCCAGCAGCGACGGCCTCGACGACACCGATCCCGAAGAACTCCTGGTGGGCGGTCGACAGCACAACGGCACTGCGTTCGAGCAGTTCGACATAGGCGTCACGCTCCAGCCACCCTGCCTGGACGAGACGATCGCCAAGTATGGCAGTGATCTCTGCGAACTCGGGAGGCACCGAAACGAACACCTCGCCACACATCGCCATCGAGAAGTCGACGTCGGCATCGATCAGCGCAACGAGAATGGCCTTGAGTTCATCTGGACCCTTGTCGTGCTCCCATCGCTGGTTCCACACGATCAGTGGTGACCTGGCAACGGACACGTCCCTCGGGGAGAAGGCGGCCAGGTCCACGCCGACGGGAAGAACGATCGACGCATCCATCACCCGATCCACTTCGCCGACATGCTTGTGCTCGGGAAAGGAGTTCAGGAACGTCTTCGCCTCTGAGCGGAACACGTCACGGTGGTACGCAGAGTTGAAGATCACGAGGTCCGCCGTTGCGGCGCTGGCCCAGTTCATCATCTTGTAGGTGAAGTCCACGCGATCGGCAGGCGACAGCGGATAGGTGAACTGGCTCTCGTGGAAGTAGGCCGCGATCGGTACGCCGGGTGCCATGGAGCGCACCGCACCAGCGAACGCTGCCACGTTCATCATGGTCGACGCCATGATGACATCTGGCACCCCGTGGGTCTGGATGTCCGCATCCAGTTGCTCGGCCAGCGTGAGGAACCCTCCGTGCATCCGCCACTTCCAGAAACGCGATCCATGTTCGACCAACGACACGTCATGGGCCGACGATACGCGATACCCATCGGCCCACGCTTTGTGCGACCCTCCGTAGTAGGGCTCAACGAGGGCGACGCGCACTAGAGCTCCTGACGGCCCGTGAGAGCTCTCCCGAGTGTGATCTCGTCGGCATAGTCGATGTCTCCGCCGACGGGAAGCCCCGAGGCGAGCCTGGACACCTTCACGCCGAGCGGCTTCAGCAAACGTGCCAGGTACAGGGCAGTGGTGTCACCTTCGAGCGTCGGGTTCGTCGCGGCGATGACCTCCTCGATCCCTTCAGCATCGACGCGTCCGAGCAGTTCTTTCATCCTCAGTTGCTCTGGCCCGATCCCGGCGATCGGTGAGATGGCACCACCGAGGACGTGGTACCTGCCGCGGAACTCCTGGGTCCGCTCGATCACCGGGATGTCCTGGACACGCTCCACGACACATACGATCGTGAAATCTCTTCTGAGGTCCGAGCAGATCGAACATTCGACGTCGGCCGTGACATTGAAGCAGCGGGCGCACAGATGCACAGACGTACGCATGTCGTTGATCGCATCTGACAAACGGCGTGCGTCGACCTCTTCTGCATTGAGGAGATGGAACGCCAGGCGTTGGGCGCTCTTGGCGCCGATCCCTGGCAATCGGGAGAGTTCGTCTATGAGGCGCTGTACCGGGGGCTCGAACATCAGCCGAGCATACCGCCAAGTCCGGCTCCGCCAGGGACGCCGCCCATGGATGATTCAGCATCAGCGCTCATGGCAGCGAACGCCTGGTTCAACGCTGCCACGACGAGATCGCCTGCCATCTCGGGATCATCCGGATCGAGGACGTCAGGGTCGAACGTGACCGACACCACCTCACCGGTTCCCTGGATCACAGCCGTGACGACGCCGCCGCCCGCTGTGCCCTCGTAGGTCTTCCCAGCGAGCTCCTCTTGAGCCACCATCATCTGTTGCTGCATCTTTTGGGCCTGCTCCATGAGCTGGCGCATATCTTTTGGCATTCGGGACATGGGGGAAGAGTAGCCAACAGCCAACAGCCATCCCCCTTTCAAGGGGGATAGCAGAGGAGCCCTGCGACGATGTAGGGGGATAA
>CAYUJA010000253.1:0-2359 GCA_964444875.1 uncultured Acidimicrobiaceae bacterium
AAAGGCCTTCGGAGGCTGACGTGTTCGACCTCGACTACCACGCGCTGCTTCCTGAAGGCATCCTCGCCCTGACGGTGCTCGCCACCCTCGTGGTGGATCTCGTCACGCGCCGTAAGCAGCTCGTTGCTGTCACCGCGATGATCGGTCTGTTCGCCACCCTCGTGCCGATCACCACGCTCGCGTTCTGTGACAGCCTCGAGTTCTGCACGTCGACAGGGGCAGACCGGGTGCTCTTCGGCGGGTCGTATGTCGTAGATGGGTACTCATTGGTCCTCAAGGGCCTGTTCATCTTCGCGGCGTTCGTCGTGCTCCTGCTGTCCGTCGGATATCTCAGATCGGACCGGTACTACGAGGGTGAGTACTACTTCCTCATCGTTGCTTCGACGCTCGGTGCTGTTGCGATGGCGTCGTCACGTGACTTCATCACGATGATCGTGGCCCTCGAACTCGTCACGGGACCGGCGTTCCTGCTTACGGGTTGGCGAAAGGGCGACCCGAAGTCGCACGAAGCCGCGCTCAAGTTCTTCATCACCGGCGTACTCGCGCTCGCCCTCACGCTCTTTGGTGTGTCCCTGCTCTACGGCCTTACCGGCACGCAGCAGTTCGATGGCATCGCTGCTGCGGCTGCCGACTTCCAGGACACTCCGTTGTTCGTTCTCGGTGTCGTGTTCGTGATCCTCGGGTTCGGGTTCAAGGTGTCGGCGGTCCCGTTCCACTTCTGGACCCCTGATACCTATCAGGGTGCGCCACCTCCGGTGACCGCGTGGCTGTCCGTCGGGTCCAAGGCCGCAGGTTTCGTCGGGCTGCTGTCGGTCGCGTACCTGGCGCTGCCTTCGGTTGCGAACATCTGGGGTCCGATGCTGTGGGTCGTTGCGGCGGCGTCGATGTTCGTCGGCAACCTGGTGGCGATCAAGCAGACGAACATCCTCCGCCTGCTCGGGTACTCGTCGATCGGTCACGCAGGGTTCATGCTCGCACCGTTCGGCGCGGCCGCTGCATCGGGTGCCGACGAGTTGCCCACCCTGTTCGCTGCGACCATCACCTATCTCATCATCTACGCCGTGATGAATCTGGGTGCGTTCGCCGTCGTGATCGTGATCGGTTCGCGCGTCGGGTCGTACGAACTCGACGACTGGCGCGGACTCAACCACTACGCCCCTGGGCTTGCGTTCGGCCTCGGCATGTTCTTCATGTCGCTGGCAGGCATCCCGCCGCTCGCGGGGTGGTTCGCCAAGTTCGCCATGTTCTCGGCAACGATCAGCGTTGGCAACTGGTGGGGTTACTCGATCGCGATCGTTGCAGCAATCAACGCGGTGATCGCGTTCGTGTACTACGCAAAGGTCGTCAAGACAGCGTTCTTCGATCCGGTGCCAGAGGGCGTTGATGTCGCCATGCTCGAGGATGCCAGGACGCCCGGCCCGATCGGCTTCGCCATCGGCCTCACGGCATTCGGTGTGCTCTTCCTCGGTATCTATCCGGGCCTCGCAGCCAACCTCGGCGAGTTCACCGCCCAGATCTTCGCCAGCGCCGGACTGTAGGAGAAGAGGTACTTGGTACTTGGTACTTGGTACTTGGGCGGATTCAAGCGGCGAGCGTGACGTCAGCATCCGTTCCAGGTGTCAGGTGTCTGGTTTCTGGGATCTAGTTCTACCGGTGATATAGGTGTGTCCGAGTCGGGTGGTCCATTGCCATCTGCCGTCCGGGAGCCGTTGATAGGTCCAACCGTATTGATGTTTGATGCAATGGTCGTGGCGGCATAGCGGTGCGAGATTGCAGTCACACGTTCTGCCCCCGTCGGCTACAGATTTCGTGTGGTCGATGTCACTTTGTCGTGCCGGCATGCGGCATCCCGGGAAGACACACGTCCGATTTCGTGTCTGGACACGCCGGCGTTGCTGTGCCGTTGGGTGCCGTGTGGGGGTGATGATGTGTGTCGGCTCACCTGTTGCATCGTCGCAGATGATGACCCGGAGTTTCCCTTCGGAGTCTTTAGCGATCTGTCGAACGACATCCGCGATGACAGGCCCGAAACCTGCGAGCTCGCCTGGATGTTCGGCGAGTCCCGTCAGGGTCTTCATCGTGACGGTCACATCCACAGTTCCACGGGGTCGGACAGTCTCGGGGCCGATGCCGTTGAGGTAGTCGATGAGGATGTCGGTGCGTAGCTGGTCCATGGTGCGGGTTTCGCCGTTGGTACCGTGGAGGTCCTTGGCGGTTGAATGGATACGGTTCCCGATCGCTGCCGCTTGGTCGGCTGGTAGGTCGTAAGCGTGCAGGTTCGCGGTACCCGCATCGGTTGCTTCAGCGTCCCCCTTTCAAGGGGGACAGCAGAGGGACGGAGTCCCGATGCAGGGGGATC
>CAYUJA010000254.1:0-2350 GCA_964444875.1 uncultured Acidimicrobiaceae bacterium
CGGGTCTTCATCCACGATGGGGAGATCTACCGAACCCTCGACGACCATGCCCTGGAGAACTGGAGGACACTCGCTGCCACGAAGTTCTTCCCCAGGCAAGTCGCTGCGGGACGCATCATCGCAACAGAACCGGCCGATGGCATGGACCCCATCGGTGACTGGGTAGGAATACTCCACCACGAGCGCATCCCCGTCATCACCTACCCATACGAGTGGACCTTCTCGATGCTGCGGGCCGCAGCCCTCCTCCAACTCGACCTGCTGCTCGCCGCACTCGCCGAAGGGATGATCCTCAAGGACTCGACACCGTTCAACATCCAGTGGCGAGGCCACCGCCCGGTGTTCATCGACATCGGCTCGTTCGAGCGCCTCTCCGAGGGCGACATATGGGTCGGCTACCGACAGTTCCTCCAGGAGTATCTCTACCCCCTGATGCTCACTGCACGCGTCGGAATACCGTTCCAGCCATGGCTGAGGGGCAGGCCCGAAGGTCTCACCGCAGACCAGATGAGCGCCATCATGCCCTCCAAGGGCCGCTTCTTGAGTAAGAGCGGCCTCCTTCACATCACCCTCCCTGCCCGTGCAGAGCGGTCGGGCATCGGCACAGGCAGAGATGTGCGTTCCGAGTACAAGGAGGCCGGCTTCTCCAAGGAGATGATCGAGTCGAACGTCAAAGGCCTCCGTTCGATCGTTGAGAAACTCACCTGGGAACCGGACAAGTCACGCTGGAATCGGTACGCCGCCGACTGTGAGCACGTACATCTGCAGAGAGATGCCAAGACCGAGTTCGTCTCTGGGGTCCTGGCCGAAGGGCCGTTCGACACGGTCTGGGATGTCGGCGCCAATGACGGCCACTTCTCCAAACTCGCGGCCAAACACGCCGACTACGTGCTGGCCCTCGATGCGGACGAACTCGTGCTCGATGAACTGTTCCGGTCCCTGCAGTCTGGTGGTCCCGACAACGTGCTGCCGAACCTCCAGGATCTCGCCGACCCTTCACCCGGGATCGGGTGGCGCGGCATGGAACGGCCACCGCTTGTCAACCGGACCGCTCCTGACCTCGTCCTCGCCCTTGCGGTGGTGCACCACCTCGTCATCGGGCGCAATGTTCCCCTTGCCTCGTTCGTCGATTGGCTCGCAGACCTCAACGCCCGCGTCGTGCTCGAGTTCGTCCCACCGGACGACCCGATGGTGATCGCCCTCACCGCCAACAAGAAACCACACGAGATCCACCGCGACTACACAGAGGCCTCGCTGCGCCGGTACCTCGCGGACCGGTTCGTTATCGAGCAGGAACAGGCTGTGCCTGCTGGAGGGCGCCGCTTGTTCTCCCTCGTTCCTATCGTCTAGCGATGGCAACACCAGACGCCTCGGCACGGGCGGACGACATCCGGACCTTCGACGTGGTCGCGTCGGTCGTTGTTCTCTTCGTCCTCGCTGTTGCCCAACCCCTCCTCGACCTCCTGGGGAGGAACGCGGAGTTCTTCCTCGCACAGGCCTCACCATCGCTCGACATCGTGATCCTTGCCGTCGGTCTGACGTTCGTGATTCCCTTGTTGATCGGATTCGCCGTCGTGGGAATAGGGAAGATCCATGAAACGACCGGGACCATCGTCCATGTCGTCGTGGTCACGATCCTCGGTGCTGTGCTTTTGCTCCAGATCATCGAACTGACAGCCATGGCCGACTGGCCGGGTTGGGTCGAGATCGCTCTCGCCACCATCGGAGGCGCGCTCATCGCCGTCAGCTTCTACAAGTACGAGGCTGTCCGATCGATCGGTCGTTACGCGTCGATCGCACCATTCGCCGTCCTCGGTCTGTTCCTCTTCACCTCATCTACGTCGCAGCTCATATTCTCATCACCAGCCGCCGTGGTCCGACCGGTCGAGGCATCGATCGGCAACCCGGTCCCCATCGTCTTCATCGGCTTCGACGAGTTCCCCATTGCATCGTTGATGGACGGAGATGGGAATCTGCAGGAGGATGTCTATCCCAACTTCGCACGATTGGCTCGAGACAGCACCTGGTACCGCAACGCGGTCACGACCCAGCAACAGACCGAGCGGGGCTACCCGACGATCCTGTCTGGTGTGAACGCACCGGAGGGCAAGATCCCGACGGCGAGTGACTACCCGTTCACCCTGTTCACGCTCCTGGCCGATTCATACGACCTCAGGGTCCAGGAAGCGGTGACGGATCTCTGCCCTGCCTACGCCTGCGAGAACACGAGTCGGACGGCGACCGCCCTCATCGACAGGTGGAAACTCCTGTTGAGTGACCTCCGGATCCTGGCCGGCCATCTGTTCCTGCCAAATGACATGACGAAGAACCTTCCCCCGATCGATCAGTC
>CAYUJA010000255.1:0-2331 GCA_964444875.1 uncultured Acidimicrobiaceae bacterium
TGGGTGTGATCCGCCATGCCGATGCCGGTTATGAGATCGCCCTGTCGGTCGCCAGGGAGCGAGGAGTGAAGATCCCGATGGAGGAGGAAGTTCACAGTTCACAGTTCACAGTTCACAGTGAGGAAGCAGGCGACAGCCCGGAAGAAGTAGACAGTTCACAGTTCACAGTTCACAGTGAGGAAGCAGGCGACAGCTCGGAAGGAGCTGACAGTTCACAGTTCACAGTTCACAGTGAGGAAGCAGGCGACAGCTCGGAAGAAGTCGACAGCGAAGAATCAGGTGACAGCGGACAGCCGGCAGCGGACAGCTTGGAAGAGGCCGACGGATTGGAAGAAGCATGAGCGCTGCGGTGAAGATGGTCATCAGACACATCGGGGAGTTGGTCACCAACGACCAGGCCAACGGCGGGTTGGTCGGCATCATCGAGGACGCCGCTGTTGTGGTGGCAGGAGAGCGCATTGCGTGGGTCGGGAAGACGGAAGACCTGGCAGAAGACGTTGATGCGATCCAGAGTATCGATGCGGGCGGGGCGGCGGTCGTCCCCGGGTTCGTCGATGCCCACACCCATGCGGTGTTCGCGGGCGAACGCGCCGACGAGTTCGCCTTGCGTATGGCCGGAGCATCCTATGAGGAGATCCTCGCTGCGGGCGGAGGCATCTACTCGACCGTGGAAGCAACGCGGGCAGCATCGCTGGGTGACCTGGTGTCCGCGTCCGTCCCGAGGATCGACCACATGCTCGTGTCTGGGACCACGACGGCCGAGGTCAAGTCCGGATACGGGCTCGACGTCGACACCGAGATGAAGATGCTCGAGGCGATCATTGCGATAGCAGACATCACCCCGATCGACCTGGTACCGACCTTTCTCGGCGCACACGTCGTCGCTGCGCAGTACCGGGACCGTCGCAGCGAGTATGTGGACCTCGTTACGGGCCCCATGCTGGAGCGAGCCGCACCGCTTGCGAAGTTCATCGACGTGTTCTGTGACGATGCAGCCTTCACACTGGACGAGACCAGGGCCATCGTCACCGCAGGGAAACAGCACGGCCTCGCGGTACGGCTGCATGTCGACCAACTCTCGCGCTCGGGTGGAACCGCGCTCGCTGCGGAACTCGGTGCCGTCTCGGCGGACCATGTCGACCATGCGACCGACGAAGATCTTGCAGCCCTCCGGGGCGCCGGCACGGTGGCGGTGCTGCTTCCCGGGGTGTCGTACGCGATGCGTACCGCACCGCCCGATGGACGCCGCGTGTGGGATGCAGGGGTGACCGTGGCGATCGCCACAGACTGCAACCCGGGGACCGCATACATCGAGACGATGCCGTTCATCATCTCGCTCGCCGTCGTCACCGCAGGCCTGACACCCGATGAGGCTGTGTGGTCCGCGACGAAGGGTGGAGCCCTGGCCCTCGGCCTCGACGACCGTGGTGTCATCGCCCCCGGCAAGCTTGCCGACATGGTGATCCTCGATGCCCCATCGCATGTTCACCTCGCCTACCGCCCCGACGGATCCCTCCCGCTCGAGGTCGTCAAACGCGGCGTGCTCGTGTGAGTGACGCGGTGCCGAGCGGTACATTGTCGTCATCGCCATCACCACGAACGACACCGAGGAGGCAAAGCATGCTCGAGGGATACCAACGACTGCGCTTCGAGACCCCGGCGCCCGGAGTGCTCGAGGTCGTGATCTCGGACCCCGATCGCATGAACGCCGTGGACGCCATCGGCCATCGCGAACTCGCCTACGTGTGGCGGGACATAGCGGAACTCGACGACGTTCGGGCGGTACTCCTGCGTGGGGACGGGAAGGCGTTCTCCGCAGGCGGATCGTTCGACATGATCGAGGACATGATCGGGGACGCCGAGGCCACGGCGCGCATGTTCGAGGAGGCCCGCGCCCTTGTGACCAACCTTGTCGAGTTCCCCAAGCCCATCGTCTCTGCGATCCATGGCCCGGCCGTGGGAGCAGGACTGGTGGCTGCGCTGCTCTCCGACATACCGATCGCGGCCCGCTCGGCGCGTATCCTCGATGGCCACGTCAAGCTCGGTGTGGCTGCAGGCGACCACGCCGCAATGGTGTGGCCATTGCTGGTGGGGATGGCCAAGGCCAAGTACTACCTGTTGACCAACGAACCCCTCTCCGGTGAGGAGGCAGAGCGGATCGGTCTCGTCGCGAAGGTCGTCGACGACGATGTGCTCTACGACACGGCTCTCGGGATCGCTCGCTCCCTCGCCGACGGCCCGGCGTGGGCCACGCGATGGACGAAGCTGGCCCTCAACGAGTGGTACCGCCAGGCGATGCCTGCCTTCGATGCGTCCCTCGCCCTCGAGATG
>CAYUJA010000256.1:0-2320 GCA_964444875.1 uncultured Acidimicrobiaceae bacterium
TAGACGAGATCAGGCCGGCCTTCGCATCGGAGTCCACGAGCCAGGCGGAGTACACATGATGGATCACGAAGCCCCACGTCAGCCACATGATGAGGTGATGGATGAATCGCACCCACGGAATCGGGGCGATGTTGAACACCCATCCGGTCGTCGTGGCGAGGAACCCCTGCGTCTCGAGCGACAACAGCGCGAGACCCGCGAGGATCTGTACGAGGAACATCACGAAGAGAACGAGGTACGTGGTGCCCGCGAGCGCGTTGTGTCCCGTTTCCTGCGGTGGATCGTTGGACAGGAACACGTAGTAGCGGAAAGCTGCCCTGCCGTTGGCTCGCCTCTCACTCGAGACGGGAACGAACTGGTTCCATCGGGCCCACTTGTTGCCGGTGAACGCCCAGATGATCCGGGCGAGCACGGCTGCGATGAACACGAACGCGAAGAGGTTGTGGATCGCCCGCATCCAGCCCATGAGGAACTTCGGGTCTGATCCCGTCGTCAGGAACGGAGTGCCGATATAGAACCCCGTGACCGAGAGCACGATCACCGATAGGAAGATCGTCCAGTGGATCACCCGAACAGGCAACTCCCACACCTTGATCGTTAGGAGCTCCGGGGCCGCAACGGTCCCAACCTGCTCACTGTCGGGTCCGGCGTCGGTCGTCACAGTACTGTCACCTCCACGAGGGCGTTGCCATCCTTGTCCAGGATGTGGGCAGCGCAGGCCATACATGGGTCGAACGAGTGGATCGTGCGGAGGATCTCGAGTGGCATCTGCGGGTCTGCGATGGGTGTATCGAGCAGTGCGGCCTCGTAGGCCCCACGTTGTCCGCTGGCATCGCGTGGGCCTGCGTTCCACGTCGACGGTACGACCGCCTGATAGCTCGCGATCTTCCCATCGGCGATCTTCACCCAGTGCGACAGGGCGCCTCGTGGAGCCTCGTGCATGCCGAACCCGGATGCCTCGTCCGGCCAGTCCTTCGGATCCCAGCGGTATCCGTTGTGGATCTGGATGTCACCCCCGGCGATGTTCGCCGTGAGTCGGTCGAGCAACGTGAGAGAGTACTCGGCGAGTACCTGGGTCTCTATACCGCGCGCAGCCGTCCGTCCGAGGGTCGAGAACAGCGCCTCGGGCCCGACGCCCAGCTTGGAAAGGACCGCTCCGACCAGTTCCTGGACCCGCTTGTGCCCTGAGGCGTACGCAACGAGCATACGTGCGAGAGGACCCACTTCCATGGGGATGTCGTCGTACCGGGGCGACTTGAGCCACGAGTACTTCCCGTCTGTGTCCAGCTCCTCGTAGGGAGGCTCCGGACCTGTGTAGTTCGGTGTGGTCTCGCCTTCCATGGGCGGGAGAGCAGCGTCGTCGCCGCCCTCGTAGCTGTACCAGGAGTGGGAGATGTACTCGGCGATCTTGGCCGGCGCCATCGGTAACACGGTGGAGAGATCCTTGTTGAGAACGATGCCGCGAGGGAGATAGAGGTTCTCGGGATCCATGGACGGGTTCTGCTGACCCTCGGGGAAGTCCCCGAACGACATGTAGTTCCCGAGCCCGCCTCCGATGGTCGTCCACTCGGGATAGAACGACGCCACCAGGAGTAGGTCAGGTATGTACGCCTGTGTGACGAAGTCGAGTCCTTGCTGGAGGAGCGTCCCCATCCTGGCGATCGTGCCGGCATTGATGGCGTTCTGGCTGTTCGGGTCGATCGGGATCGCCATGCCACCGACCAGGTAGGTCTGGAGATGCGGGTTCTTGCCACCGAGGATGGCGTGCATCTCGATGTAGCGCCGTTGGAACTCGAGTGCGTCGAGATAGTGGCTCACCGCGAGGAGGTTTCCCTCGGGTGGCAGTTTGTAGGCAGGGTGGCCCCAGTAGCCGTTGGTGAACGGTCCGAGCTGGCCCCGACCCACGAAACCGGCGAGACGCTCCTTGACGGTGGCGAAGTGGCCCTCGCTCGAGCGCGGGTAGTCAGAGATGGACGCTGCAAGTGCTGCCGTCGCGGCGGGGTCGGCATCGAGAGCGGACACGATGTCCACCCAGTCGAGTGCGTGCAGGTGGTAGAAATGGACGACGTGGTCCTGGACGAACTGGCTCGCGGTGATCAGTTCGCGGATGAGCTGGGCGTTGAGTGGTGGAACGATGTCGAGTGCGTTCTCCACGGCACGCACGGACGCAAGCGCATGCACTGTCGTACACACGCCACAGATCCGCTGGGTGAAGTACCACGCGTCCCTGGGGTCGCGACCGTTGAGGATCTTCTCGATCCCTCGCCACATCGTGCACGACGACCACGCGTCGGTGATAACGCCCCCGTCGACCTCAGCT
>CAYUJA010000257.1:0-2315 GCA_964444875.1 uncultured Acidimicrobiaceae bacterium
ATGCTGTGCCGCGTGAGAGCGATACAGATCACACTCGAGGACTGACAATGAAAGGAGAGGCAACATGAAACGGTACACCGTACCTCGCGTAGCCCACTGTTCAGACGGCTGCAGAACCAGGTCCTGAGCGCGACGTGAAACCACTCGAAAACGTCAGAGGCGCCTCCCCATGGGGAGGCGCCTCTGACGCGTCGGCCATGTCGTCGCGCACGACTTCGAGACGCCGCTCAGTCACCGATCGCCGCTGTCGCGGCACCGGTCAGGGCGATCAGGTCGTCGGGTGCCACCTCCACCTGGAGTCCCCGCCGTCCCGCAGACACGAAGATGGTGCCGTGGCCGATTGCGGTGTCGTCGAGGTACGTCGGCATCGAGCGCCGCTGCCCGAACGGGCTGATCCCGCCGACGACGTAGCCGGTCAGACGCTGCGCATCGGCCGGTTCGACCATCGCCGCATGTTTTCCAGCCGCCGCCCTGGCGAGTTTCTTCATCGAGAGATGCCCCGACACAGGGACGATCGCCACCACCGGTGACCCGTCGACCGACGCGACAAGCGTCTTGAACACCCTGGTGGGGTCGAGGCCGAGCGCCTCTGCGACCGCCTCTCCGTATGAGCGGTCACCACCGCCGGTCTCGTACTCGTGGAGCGTGAAGGTACGACCGGACTGTTCGAGCATACGGACCGCTGGTGTTCCCTTCGCCATGGCCACAGTATCGCCGATTCCCGAACGTCTCCGTGCCTCTCCCCTGCCCGACCCGTCCGTTCCCGGTCGATCGTGTCCTGTGGGTATGAACTGGTTCCATGCGGGACCCGACACGTATGGCGTGGAGCGCTCGGTGGTATGGTGAAAACCGCGCGAACGAACACCCCTGCCAGGAGAAACGTATGACCGCTGAACATGTCCGGTTGGAAGTCGACGGGCCGATCGCAACCATCACACTCTCACGCCCGGAGAAACGCAACGCGCTCGGCCTCGAGTTCATGCGAGCGGTGATCGAGGCGTTCAACGCGGTACCTGATGACGTCGGCGTGGTCGTGCTCACCGCGGAGGGAAAGGTGTTCTCTGCAGGGCACGACCTCAAAGAGATGATCGACCGCCCAGACGAGTACTACCCGGAACTGTTCGACACGTGCGAAACGATGATGAAGACCATCAGGGACCTGCGCCAGCCGGTGATCGCAAAGGTCCAGGGGATCGCTACGGCGGCGGGCTGCCAGCTCGTGGCGACCTGCGACCTCGCCATTGCATCCGATGCAGCCTGGTTCGCCACACCCGGCGTCAAGATCGGACTGTTCTGCCACACCCCGAACGTCCCTGTGAGCAGAGCGGTCGGCCAGAAGCGGGCCATGCAGATGCTGCTCACCGGCGAACCGGTCAGCGCCGCAACTGCCGTCGATTGGGGTCTTATCAACCAGGCCGTGCCCGCGGCAGAGCTCGACAATGCCGTACTCGAGATGGCGAACAAGATCCTGGAGTACTCGAAGAACGTCATCGCCCTCGGCAAGTGCACCTTCTACGCACAGGCAGACATGAACATCGACGACGCATATGCCGTTGCAAGCCCTGTCATGGCGGCGAACGCAGCCAACGAGGATGCCCAGGAAGGCATGGGCGCGTTCATCGACAAGAGGGAGCCGCGGTGGGCGGACCATTGAACCCCGTCTACCGCACGGAGCTGACACCGCTGTCGTTCCTAGAGCGCTCGGCGATCGTCTGGCCTGACAAGACCGCTGTCGTCTACGGAGACAGGACGATGACATACGCCGAGATGGCAAGACACGCCACCAGGCTCGGCCATGCGTTGGTGGCGTCGGGTATCTCGGAGGGAGACAGGGTCGCGTACCTGTGCCCCAACACTCCAGAGATGCTCATCGGCCACTTCGCCATCCCGCTCATCTCTGGCGTTCTCGTAGCGATCAACACCCGGCTGTCCCCCGATGAGGTCAGGACGATCCTCAACCACTCAGGGGCGAAGATGCTCATCGGTGACACCGAACTGCTCGCAGGCCTCTCCCCTATCGTCGACGACCTCGCCACGGTCACCGAGATCGTCGCCATCGACGAGACCGGCGTCGACCCAGGGTTCGCAACGACGCCCTACGACGATCTGCTCGCCCGTGGAAACGACGACCCGCTGCCGTGGGCAGTCGACGACGAGGAACGGACGATCTCGATCAACTATACGTCGGGTACCACAGGCCGGCCCAAGGGTGTGATGTACACCCATCGTGGCGCCTATCTCAACGCCCTCGGCGAGATCATCCACTCGAAACACTCCCTTGAATCGGTGTACCTGTGGACGCTCCCCATGTTCCA
>CAYUJA010000258.1:0-2287 GCA_964444875.1 uncultured Acidimicrobiaceae bacterium
CCCCAGCTTGCTGGGGGAGATGTCGAGGTACGAGACAGAGGGGGCTCTGGCTGACGGCTGACGGCTGACGGCAGACGGCTCAGACGTACACCGAAAACCGGAAACCGCTTCTTCTCTCTCCCCCAGCTTGCTGGGGGAGATGTCGAGGTACGAGACAGAGGGGGCTCTGGCTGACAGCAGACAGCTGACGGCTCTCAGATCCCAAATATCAGTTCCCTCAGCCGGACGCGGCTGGTTGCGAAGGTCTCGAGATCCACACGAATCGAACCGAGGCGGAGTCCGCGCATCTGCTCACCATGGCGTGTTGCCACGCGCACGGCGTCGTCGGCGTGTTCGAGAACACCGAGACCGAGGCACCTACCGTGCTCGTCCTGGACGCCCACGAGCATCGAATCGAGCCTGGCAACGTCGAACCCGGCTGGGAGTGTCGGTGCGAACACCGTCTTCTGCACGCGCCACCGCGGGGGATTGTCCCCGAGGTCTTTGTGGAACGCTGCGGCACCGGCGAGCTGGCGATCGACGGGCGACTGTGGGATCAGGTCGGGGGGCGGGTCGATCTCTGCGACCCGCGCGGACAGGAACCTCCGCAACATCCCGATCACGGGCTCGAGTTCGCTGCCCCTGCTCAACGCAACGATGATCTCGGGTTTGATCAGTTCGGCAATGTGGTACTTCAATGTCTGGCCGACGACGCCCGATACGACGTTGGTCGTGTCGACGACGACTAGGTCCGCGCTGGCACGGGCGACATCGACGAGTGCCGCCACGGCAACAACATGGGGGAGCACGACGCCGTTGGGCTCAACAGCACCGACGAACCTGAGATCGTCGGGATCAGAGAGACTCTCGAGGCCCTCACCCGGTTCGACGATTGCGAGGCCGACACACGCTGCAGGCCCAACGGTGGATGCAGCGATGTCCGCATCCACGTACGCGACGGTCCTGCCTGCCTCGAGCGCATCGGTGAGCAGGATGCGCGCAACGGTGGTCTTGCCTGTGTCTGCGGCACCGATGACCATCACTACACCCGAAACGTCCGCGATGCGATCGCGCAACTGGGCGTATGGTGCTGTGATCCCCACAGGGACCTCCTCGGTGGTTGAGGAGATTCTACGGGGACTGGGCTTGTGTCCGTTAACGGTTGGACACGATCGGCGATCGGTCAGAGGTCCACGGTGCGTATGGCACACGAAGCATCTCGGCGAGGCCGAGCAGCGGGGCTTCGTAGTTCACCCTCCAGCCGACGAAGTCCTTCCATGCCTGATCTCGATCTTCATGCATGGAGATACCTGCGTCGGCGAGGGCATCGAACACCTCGTCGAACTCTTGCCTCTGGATCGCGATCGGACCGCGCGAGTCGGGGTCGGGGTCGAAGGGGATGTTGTACGTCGAGGCGATCCTGCGCAAGGACATGTACCCGGCCCTGATCATGAGCGCCGCCGTGGCACGGTCGGGGTCTGTATGCCCGCTACATGACGTCAGCCACAAAGCTGCGGTATCGAGGATCGTGCCTGCGCCGGTGACCCAGGAGCGATGCGGGTCTGATGAGCGGAACCACGGAAGTGTCGTATGGGTTGTATGCGTTTCCTCGAGTTCTACGAACCACACCTCCCAGGACGACCACTCCGCAGCGAGTTCGTCGTGCCAGCCGATGTCGTGATAGCGGACCAACATCTCAGAAGCGTTTGGGGGTGAACCGGCCCGCACCTCGAGCAGAGCGATCTTGTTCTCTCTTCGCTGGAACGCCGAGTAGATCGAAGGTAGGTAGGTGATGAACAGCGTCAGGACCAACAGACCGAGCATCGCCGCAACGAACGCAAGGGATTCCTGGCCAACGCCCAGCGCTGTTGCGAAGCCGAGCGTCGTGAGCGACGACCCTGCCAGGTTGAACGCCCCGTCGACACCGAGGCCGGTATCGGTCGCCCAGAACATGAAACTGAACCCGACGAGCAGGAGCGCCAGCCACGAGACGGGGATCGCGAGCATCCCGACGGGAGCGATGAACGCAAGGACGCCATCCTGGCCCTCGTAGGTCTTCTTCTTGCCTGCGACCCAGCGGAACGTAACCGCAATGGCGGCGAATACCAGGCCGGACAGTCTCACGCGGGTGGCCCGTGGCAGGACCACCGTGCGCACGGCTGCCTGCATGACGTACAGGACGATCACAACGCCTACGAGGAACGACACTGCCTCCATCACACGCCACCGGACGCCGCGTACCGCGAGCGCAACGAGCGGCGCATCACCTTGTGCGATGCCGTACGCGGGAGTGCGTCGATCACGACGA
>CAYUJA010000259.1:0-2252 GCA_964444875.1 uncultured Acidimicrobiaceae bacterium
CGGGTAGCGGATTTTAAGTCCGCCGCGTCTACCGATTTCGCCACCCGGGCTGGGTGGTCCCAGCGTAATGCACCCCCGAATGTGCTCAACACTTCTGAAATGTTTACCCTTGTCGTAATCGAAATAGGAGCCCGTCGGTGAAAGTCTTTCCCCCGGAGAAGATCCGCAATGTCGCCATAGTCGGCCACTCCGGTGCCGGCAAGACGACGCTGGCCGAGGCGCTGCTGTACCGCGCAGGCGCGATAGGCCGGATCGGCACGGTCGAAGCCGGCACCACCGTGACAGACTCAGACCCTGAAGAGCACGACAGGCAGATGTCCATCACGATGGGGATGGCTCCCTTCGAGTGGCGCGGGCACAAGATCAATCTCATCGACACGCCGGGTTACGCGGACTTCGCCGGGGACGTTCACGCCGCACTCAGGGTCACCGACCTTGCCGTCTTCGTCGTCAGCGCCGTCGAGGGTGTCGAGGTGCAAACCGAGTACGCATGGAGGATCGCCGAGCAACTCGGCGTGCCTCGCATGATCTTCATCAACAAACTCGACAAAGAGCGCGCCTCGTTCGAACGCACACTCACAGAACTCAAGGAGCGCTTCGGCGCAGGCATCGCACCGATCGAACTGCCGATCGGAAAGGAAGAACAGTTCCGCGGAATCGTCGGCCTGTTCCGCAACAAGGCGTACGTCTATGACTCAGGGTCAGCAGAGGTCACCGAGATCCCTGAGGACCTCGTCGACCGCGAGCATGAGGTCCATGACAACCTCGTCGAAGGGATCGTCGTCGCAGACGACGACCTCCTCGAGCAGTACCTCGATGGGAACATACCTACGGTCCCCGAACTCGAAGCGACCATGGCCAAGGGCGTTGCCGACGCGACCGTGTTCCCGGTCGTCTGCGGGTCGGCCACCGGGCCGATCGCCGTTGATCGGCTCGCAGACTTCATCGTCGAACTCGGACCGTCACCCCAGGACCGCCCTGTCACCACGGTGATGGCCGGCGACGAAGAGATCGAGATCGCGAAGGATCCGAACCAGGAACCGCTTGCGTTCGTGTTCAAGACGCTCGCAGACCCCTACGTCGGCCAGATCTCACTCATGAAGGTCATCTCGGGAACGTTGACGCCCGAAACGCACCTGACCAACGGGCGCTCGGGCCAGGACGAGCGCCTCGCAAAGATCGCCACGATGTTCGGGAACGAGACCACACTCGTGACCGGGGCCCCCGCAGGAGACATCGTCGCCGCAGCCAAGCTCATCGACACGAAGACGGGCGACACGCTCGCACCCAAGAACAAGCCTGTCACGGTGCCCAGGATCGAACGGCCTCAGCCTGTGCTCTCCACGGCGATCGTTGCGAGCACACAGTCAGATGACGACAAGCTGTCCACATCGCTCCAACGGATCCTCGAAGAGGACGCATCGCTGAAAGTCGACCAGAACGAAGAGACACACCAGACCCTGCTCTCAGGACTTGGAGAGACGCATCTCCAGATCACCATCGAGAAACTCAAGCGCAAGTTCGGTGTCTCGGTCGAGCAGGTACCGGTCAAGGTCGCCTACCGCGAGACCGTCACCCGCAGTGCCGACGCTGAGGGCAAACACAGGAAACAGTCCGGTGGGCACGGCCAGTATGGCGTGTGCCATCTGATCATCGCCCCGCGGGGACGCGGGACGGGTTTCGAGTTCATCGACAAGGTCAAAGGCGGGTCGATCCCCCGGAGCTACATCCCAGCCGTCGAGAAGGGCGTCATCGAGACCATGTCGGGTGGCGGCATCCATGGATACCCGGTCGTCGACATCGAGGTGACTGTCGATGACGGAAAGTACCACGCCGTCGACTCATCCGAGATGGCGTTCAAGCTCGCGGCACGTGCCGGGTTCCGTGAAGCGTTCGAGAATGCCGGCCCGATCGTGCTCGAACCGGTATCGCGGGTCGCGATCACCGTACCGACCCACTATCAGGGCGACGTGATGGGAGACATCGCTTCGCGCAGGGGCGCTGTCCAGGGAACATCGACCAACGGAGATGGCACGCAGACCATCCATGCGGATGTTCCAACCAGCGAGATCATGCGGTACGCCATCGACCTTCGCTCGATAACGCAGGGCTGGGGAAGGTTCACTGCAGAGATGAATCGTTATCAGGAACTCCCCAGCCAACTCGTCGCAAAGGCCATGGCAGCAGCCAAGGAGTAGGTGACGGCTCGTAGTACGTATTGCGTAGTACGAGGATGCGCGGATAGGGGTTGA
>CAYUJA010000260.1:0-2237 GCA_964444875.1 uncultured Acidimicrobiaceae bacterium
GTGACGGTCGTGCCGATGTTCGCCCCGAGCGTTATCGGATACGCGTTCCTCACGAGGAGAATGCCGGAAGCGACCAGAGGCACGAGGATCGAGGTCGTGATCGACGACGATTGGACCGCAACGGTCACCAGTATGCCGACTCCCATTCCTACGAGGCCGCTCTTTGCAAGGGCGACGTTGATGGATGTTTCGATGCGTGCAGCGATCAGGACTTTCATGTTCTTGGTGATGAACATGAGCGTCACGAAGATGAGGGCGATCCCGACGACGATGAACGTGACACCGAGGGCCGTTGAGTTGTCAATGAACGACTCGAAGACCCCTTCGATGAGGTTCGCTCCCCACTTGACCGCACCCTTGATCGGTGAGTTGAACGTCGCATCTGCGCCGCCAGGGAGGAGTTCAGCGATCCAGATCGCCGTCTTGAGGAGGAACCCGGTGAAGATCTCGAGGGGCAGGAACACGAAAACGATGATGAGGTTGAAGAAGTCGTGCATCGTCGCCGCAGAGAACGCCAGTCTGAACTCGTCGGATCTGCGGGCATGTGCCAGAGACACGATGGTGTTGGTGATCGTGGTGCCGATGTTGGCACCCATGATCATGAAGACGGCTATCTCGATCGGGAGTACGCCGGTGGCAACGAGGCCGACGATCGTCGACGTGGTGACCGATGACGACTGGACGAGGACCGTGGCGAGGATGCCGACGAAGAGTCCGGCGACCGGGTTGGTGATGCCATCGAACAATCCGCCGGCCGTATCAGAGCCGAGGGCCTTGATCCCTCCCTCGAGCATCTTGACACCCACGAGGAAGAGGTACAGCAGCGTGACGACGAGTACAGCACGCAATGCTGGAGGGAGCCCTCGCTTCGGTCCCTCGACTATGGGTGATTGCGATGGGGCGATTTCAGGGGGTTGTATGCGCTGTACCTTGCGGAACGGAAGCCGGCCGATTCATGGGCATGATATACCGGTATCCAACGGCACCGATATCAGACAGCCGACAGCCGACAGCCAGAAGTCGGAAGACGGGAGGTTTCCAGCCACTCCGGGCTCGCAGACCCCCCGGCGTCCCCCTTTCAAGGGGGACGGCTGCATGGGGTTAGCTGTCTTCTTCGAAGCCCACGTCGTCGAGTAGGACACGGGCTGCCCAGCCGATCGGGTCGGTGAGTTCGTCGAGTTTCGGCATGTTGGACGGGTCTTCCCAGACCCTGTCGAGTGCGTCTTCTCCCCAGCGCTCGATGACGTCTTCGCAGAACTGGCGGGCATCGACGGCACGGTGGCGTTCGAGGTCGAGGCCTGCGAACTGCTGGAGGAACTGTTCTGCCTGGTTCGGTTCGGTTCTGCGCCGGTTGTACGCGGTTTCGATGCGGTCGATGCTCGGCACGAGGTCGATGCCCGCAATAGCTACGACCCTGTCTGTGTAGCCCTCGATGAAGGCGGTGAACGCCTGGAGTTCTCCGAGTCGTTCAGGGTCCGATGTTCCCTTGATCAGCCCTGCTGCGTCCTCGTCGTCGCCGAACATCCTCTGGAGTTCTGCGGGATCGCCCATGGCGCCGCTCAGCTTTCCGAGGAGGTCGCTTGCGTCGATGTCGACGGTCTCGTAGAACGATTCGACGAGGGTGACGAATCGTCCCCTGATCCATTCGATCGACATGATGCGGTGGAACGCAACCTCGTGGAGCGCTGCCCAGAGCCTGACCTGGCGGTGGTCGACACCGTGGTCGATGGCGAAGTCGTCGAGGTTCGGGACGATGACGTACGGCCGATCGTGGTCCATTGCCGGGATGCCCGTGTCGAACTGCCCGAGAGCGCGGTGGGACATGAATCCGACCATCGTCCCTGCCTGGATCCCGAGCAGCGCCGGGCCGAGGGGCGCGAGCATGGATTCCATGCCCGTGCCTGCTATGCCCGGTAGCTGTGCAGAACCCGTCAGGTCGGCGAACTTCGATGCGAGCGGTTCGACGAGGATCCTGAACGATTGCTGGTTCTCCGCAGCCCATGTGGCACGGTCCGTGGGGTTGAGTTCCCCGGCTGCTGGGGATGGAAGAGACGTGAGCGTTGAGATCCTGACCTCAGCAACATGGGCGAGTTCCCTGTATTCCTCAGCCACGGACGGTTCGACAGGCTCGGGCTGACCGGCGAGGCTCTTCGTCACCTCTCTGGCCAGCTTCCAGTTCACCGGACCCGAGGACTGGAGCATCTTGAACAGTTGCTCGAAAATGCCCTCGTCGTCCA
>CAYUJA010000261.1:0-2225 GCA_964444875.1 uncultured Acidimicrobiaceae bacterium
TCCAAGGAGCGTTTCGCCTTTGCCGACCTGGCGGTCCCATCGAGTTGGCCGCCGTATCTCCACCACTCTCAGGTGCTCGAGTATCTCGAGACGTACGTCGAGGAGTTCGATCTTCGCCGCTCGATCCGTTTCTCGCACGAGGTCGTGTCGGCCCGCCCCGATCGAGATGGCTGGGAGGTCGAGACCCGCGACGTCCGATCAGGCGAAACCGTCCGCGAGAGGTACCGGGCCGTCGTCGTTGCATCGGGGCATCACTGGGATCCCGCGATGCCAGACATCGCGGGGCAGTTCAGTGGGAGAACGATGCACGCCAGTGAGTACAGAACACCTGAGGGGTTCGATGGTGCGAACGTCGTCGTGGTAGGTCTTGGCAATACGGGTGCCGACATAGCGGTGGAACTCTCCTCCCACGCGGCATCGGTGACGTTGTCGACGAGGTCGGGGGCGCACATCCTTCCTCGTTATGTGATGGGAAGGCCGCTCGATAGCCTGTCGAGTCGCTTTGGTTCACGACTCCCACTGAGCGTCCAGCGCTTCGCCTACAGCGTGATCCTGGCCCTTGGAGGCGCCTCTCAGCGGAAGTCTGGTATCCCGAAACCCGACGCGCCGTTGCTGTCCCAGCACCCAACCGTGTCACAGGATCTCATCAACCTCGCGAAGTCGGGAAAGGTCAGGGTCGTTGGAGACGTTTCCAGATTGGCGGGCGAAGAGGTCGAGTTCTCAGACGGAACCGTGGTTCGGGCAGACGCCATCATCTTCGCTACGGGCTACAACATCTCGTTCCCGTTCCTCGATGAATCCATCGTGGCTGTGTCGCGCAACGAGATCGACCTGTACGAGATGGTCATCCCCGTCGACGTACCAGGTCTCTATTTCGTGGGACTGATCCAACCTGTTGGCGCCCTGCCACCGCTCGCCGAGCAGCAGGCACGGTGGGTGGCCAGGGTGATCGGCGGTGCACCGTTACCGTCTGGAGAACAGATGAGACGCCGGATCTCCCAGCAGCGGACCCGGCGACAACATCAGTACCTCGACCGGCCGCGACACACCATCCAAGTCGAGTACTGGCCCTATCTCGACCACATGAAGGCCCTGTGCGATGCCATCGATGCCAGGAGCGTGACGGCTAGCCCGGCCGAGGAGTTGCACAACTGAGGTCCAGATCGAGACTAACTTTGTTGCCAACTCCGGAAATGAACTCATGGAAGAACCTCAACAACCAGACATAGAGCGCAAGATTGGATGGAAGACGATCGCCGTCAGGTCGGTCGCCCTTCTCGTCGCCCTGGGCGTGCTGTACTTCCTGTGGCCGAAGCTTGTCGAACTCGCGTCCTCGGCGAGTGACCTGTCCGGCATCAACTGGTACTGGTTCGCTCTCATGTTCGTCCTCATGACAGGTGCGTTTGCGTCGGCCTGGGAACTGACCCATATCGCAGTGCCGGACATCTCACGGTTCGTGGCTGCCACGAGTCAACTTGTATCGAACGCTCTCGCAAAGGTGATCCCTGGCGGGGCGGTGGCTGCCGGTGCGACGTACTTCCAGATGCTTGCCGCTTCGGGTGTCTCGAGGGGCCAGGCGGCCGCGGCACTCGCTGCGGTGTCGTTCATCTCGAACCTCGTGCTGTTCTCGCTGCCGGCGGTAGCCATTCTGGTCGCGGCGTTGTCGGCACCGATACCCCGGGATCTCCTCCCCGTGGCCCTCGCCGGCGTTGTGCTGTTCGTGTTGATGTTCGCGGTTGTCTTTGCGATCGTGAAGTACGACAAGCCGCTCCTTTTCGTTGGTGGCGTGATCGAGAAGGCCTCCGCCTGGCTTGCCCATAGGCTCCACAAGGATTGGAACCCCACAGCCCAGGATCTGCTCGACCGTCGCAACGAGGTCGTCGAGTCCCTCGGAAAGCGCTGGCCGAAGGCACTCGCCGCTGCTGTGATGAACTGGTTGCTCGACTACACGGTGCTGTTCGTTGCGTTGGTTGCGGTGGGGGCGAAGCCGAGGGCAAGCCTGATCCTCGTCGCGTTCGCCGGCTCTGCCGTTCTGGGGATGATCCCGATCACTCCTGGGGGACTCGGGTTCGTGGAAGTTGGCCTCACCGCGATGCTGGTAGCGGCTGGAATCCCCGGCCCGGATGCTGCGCTGGCGACACTTGCGTACCGGGTATTCCAGTTCTGGGTTCCGATCCCGGCAGGTGCCGTTGCGTACATCGTGTTCAAACGCAAGTTCGGCAAGC
>CAYUJA010000262.1:0-2213 GCA_964444875.1 uncultured Acidimicrobiaceae bacterium
CCACGTTCGCGTTTGTGAACACGACGTCGACAACCGTCGCGACATCGACCACTACATCGACCACCACGACAACCACCACGAAACCGCCACCCGATACACCACTCGTCGCGGAACGCACAGAATCCTTCGCAGCGGGGTGGACAGAGCTACCGGCGAACGACCTTGAGGAACGGATCGGCTTCGCAGCATTGGAGGCAGGCGATCAGGTCGTGGTGTGGGGAGGTGTCGGTCCGACCGGATTTGGAGAGCGATCGGATGGTGCCGCATACCTTGACGGACAGTGGACCGCCATTCCCGTGAGCCAGATCGTAGCGGATAGGGATCCCGTCACCGTGTGGACTGGATCCGAGATGTTCGTGTATTCGGGTGCTTCAGCCGCGTGGCGTCCCGACACAAGCACCTGGCGCACACTGGCTACACCCGGACCAGGCACTGCCAGTGGTGGTGGTCCAATTGCAGGTGTCTGGACCGGCGATCAGGTCATCCTTGTCGGCTATCGACTCCATCCTCCCACGTTCGAGGACAACCTCTTCGTGACCTCATATGGATCAGACCTCGGATGCTGCAGATCATATCCCGATCCGCCCTTCAGCCTGACGTACGGTGAGGCGATTTGGACGGGAGAAGAGATGCTGCTCTTTGGAGCCCTCCTCGACCAGCAAGGCAAGCGAATGTCCGACGACGGCCTTGGCCGACTGGCCGGGCTCGACCCCACGACCGACACGTGGACCGAGTACGACCCGCCCCCGCTATTTGGTAGCGGACGCATCGCGGCAGCGTGGACCGGTACGAGGCTCATCGCGTGGAGTGCTGACGGTGACGCTGCGCAGTGGACCGAGGATGCCGGGTGGGAATCGCTTCCAGATCCTCCGCTCGGAGGATCCCACTGTCGACCGCGAGCCGCCGCCATCGGAGAGGACGTGTTCGTCATGCTCTGTGGGCAGGCAGCGGTCTGGAGCGATGCTGCGCAGCGGTGGTACTCGATACGGGCACCAGACTCGCCGCCATGGTCCTCAGACCTCTGCATGCCAATAGCGGACAGCACTGTCAGTGGCCTCGTCGATGTGTGGTGTTCGCTCGGTGGGGGCAACGCGTTCTGGCGCATCGACCTATCGAAAGTTGAGGCGACGCGCTACTCGGAACCGGCGACGCTCTCGCAGTGGGAGCTGCTGCCGAATCCTGCTGCCACGCGACTCGAATCGACGACAATGGTGTGGAGCGGGGAGGAGCTCCTCTACTTCTCGGGACAGGGCACCGAGGTCGAGGAGTTCCGCGGCTGGGGCTACGACCCGGGAACGAACGTCATGCACCGGATCCCCGATGCACCGTGGCCGGGCCGATGGGGTCAGGTGGCTCTCTGGACCGGTGACGAAATGCTCATCCAGCGCGGGCCGACGACTCTTTGGGACCCGATCGCGCTCGAATGGAGAACTGCGGAGCAGTCTCCTGCGCTTGGGGGTTCCCCGTTCGCGGTCTGGACGGGTGACGAAGCGATCTTCTACGGCTCACGCATCGAACAATCGAATAGCGGTGCGGCCTATGACCCCGACACCGACACGTGGCGTCCGATCGCAACCGGGCCGGTTGCTGTGGCGGTTGGCGTCCAGGTCATGGCCTGGTCGGGTGAGGAAATGTACGTCCTCGGCAACGTCGGAGGATTCCCCGCATCCCAGTCCGGCGCCGTGTACAACCCGGCATCGGATCGGTGGCGCCCACTACCGCCCATCCCGGAGGAGTTCGCTCTCTGGGGATCGGTCGGCGACTTCGTGGACGGCGAATTCATCGTCCTCGGTGAGAACTGGGATCCGCTCCACACCGATGGCGCCCCTCTGATCGCCGGGCTTGCCTACTCGCCAGAGAGTGACACGTGGCGCACCGTCGCAGAACTGCGGCAGGGCGGCACCCTGCCGCGCCCCGACGTGAACGTGATGAGATTCCCGACGTCCATGGCCGCCATCAAACATGGAGACGAACTCGCTGTATTCCTACCGGCCGAACACTCACGCGGACCGGCGACGATCGCCTTCTATCGCCCATCCACGGACACCTGGCGCTACGTCGACGGCGCCCCCGCGAGCGCGTGGGGTCCACGCATGGTCTCAGGAGACACCTTCGTCGCCTACCTCACCTTCGCAGGAACCGTCATCCTCCACGACAACTGACCCCCGAGCCGCGTTGGACTGAGGTAACGAGTCGCACCTGTTCGGGGTCGT
>CAYUJA010000263.1:0-2192 GCA_964444875.1 uncultured Acidimicrobiaceae bacterium
AGGAGTACCTCGAGGTGATATGAACCCGGAGGGCTCGATCTGGTAGGTACGTGACGTTGTCTCGACGGACCGCGTGTGCGACGAGGTGACGGTCATCGCTGGGGAGGCCATGTGCGTGCTGTGGACAGGGTGGGGGGAACCTGGTTCGATTGATGTCCATGGCACGTTCAAGGAATCGCACTCAACCGATTCGGCCTGCCCAGCGTGATCAGGGTATGGGGAGTGCTTTCGATGCAGACATCTACAACAAGTACAGAGACGAGCTCGTGAGGTACGCAACGGCGCTGGTGGGGCCCGACGAGGCCGAGGACGTGTTGTCAACAGTGTTGGTGAAGGTCCTCCGTCGGCGAAGTCTCGAATCGCTCGACAATCCTGAGGCCTACCTGTTCCGGGCAGTGCTGAACCAGTCGCGCTCTGTGTGGCGACGGCGCCAACGACCGCAGCTGGCTCGTGAGGAGCGCATCGAGCACGCCCCCGATCCACTGCCGGAGGTGGTCGATGCGCTTCGTGGCCTCCCGCCACGCCAGCGAGCCGCAACGTATCTGGTCTACTTCGCCGACCTTTCTATCTCGGACACGTCCGAACTGATGGGGTGCACCCAGGGGACCGTCAAGCGACATCTCCACGATGCACGACGCCGCCTTGCCAAGGACCGGCGTCTCAACAAGGAGCAAGCATGAACCGCAACGACATCCACGAGATACGAGACGCGTTTGACTTCATCGTGTCGGATGCACCCGAGGCACCCGACATAGACAAGTCATTTCGCATGGATGTACAGAACTCTTCGCGCAGGCATCAACCGCGGAGATGGTTGGTTGCTGTGACAGCGGCCGCAGCCGTGATGGTGACGGTCGGGGTCATCCCCTTCCTGGTAGGCGGCGGCGGTCGAAGCAGTGAAGTCGGTGCCCCCTCAACTGGGGAGACGACGATCACGACAACAACGGCCCCAACTACGACTACGACGGTCACCAACCTCGAACCGGTCTGGCCTCCCGCTCCGTCCGATGTCGCTCCCCCACCGGGGGCCACCTGGGTATGCCCACCTATCGAACCTGGATCGAACACAACTCTGACGGGGAACGAGATACCCACCGAAGTCCGCTACGTCCCCGCTATGCCGCTCAAGACAACATCCGTGCAGAGCTACGGCCCGGCATGTAGCCGTACTCCGGCCTTGGTCGCGATGGACTTTGTCGACGGCCGGCGGTCCTCCGCCGATGTCGCCGTCGTAGTCTGGGTCGAATCCCCCTCCGCGAGACTCAACGAACCTCCCGCAGAGCCCCTGTTGGGGGAACCGACCGACCCTCTGGTTTGCTACGAGAACGCATCAGACGGCTCACTCGAGTGCTTCCCCGGAGAACCCTCGGCGGAACTGCTGGCGGAGCTCTCTGCAGAAGCGGGTGCAGAACTGCTACCCACAACCGGATCTCCCAACGACGCGTGGACGCTGGTTGAACGAAACGGATTCACGATCCGAGCACGCAATGAGCCGAACGGCCGGATCGAGATGGTCGGTGTGATCGATGGTCTGCCGGTGTGGATCGAAGCCTCGGGCCTCGACGTTTCCGAACTCGAAACGCTCGTCCAGGAGATGACTGCCGACGCGGTCACCGGGCAGGTTGAACTTCCTGTGCCCGCCGTAGGAATCGAAGTCGTACATTCGGCGCCGGTGATCGCCGAAGTCATCCAAAAGATCGTCCTCCGCTGGGAGGCACCAGACGTCGATGGAGAAGCCTGGGGCGGGGAAGTCTGGCTACAGCAGGGCTACATCCCGTACACGATCGCCGCTTTCAGTGTCGAGCGGTTCGGATTCACGACGGTAGGCGATACAGTCGCCGTGTTCGCCAGAGAGGGAGGCGGCACAGGCGGACTCACCTGGGAAGTCGCACCCGGCGTCGTGGCCATGATGCGATCCGATGCCCCCCTCGAGCAGATGATCACCGTTGCCGAATCGTTCCAGAGGAACTGACCCACATCACGTTCGCTGTCTATCCGAGAACTCCGGCATGCACGGTCGTGTCCAGCATCAATAGAAAAGGGGCTGTTGACACGCAGGGTCTCCGCAACACGCCCGGAGGGACTCGAACACCCAGCCTTCTGATCCGTAGTCAGGCGCGCCATCAGCGCTGGGAGGCGCGCACGTGGCGCAACAGCGGGTCCCGACCAAGAACGCCACTGGAAACGGCGCA
>CAYUJA010000264.1:0-2170 GCA_964444875.1 uncultured Acidimicrobiaceae bacterium
GCCGTCCCCCTTTCAAGGGGGACAGCAGAGGGACGAAGTCCCGATGCAGGGGGATTTGCCTGGCCCGAGCCGCGGCCGGTGAGGACGCCGGACCCGACGCTGCCTGGTGCCAGAACGATCCATGTGTCGAATCTGCCGTGGAGCGCGACGGACGAGGATCTGACAGCCCTGTTCGCACAACACGGCACCGTCGTACAGGCAACGGTCATGATCGACAACCGGGGGCGGTCCAAGGGATATGCCCTCGTCGACATGCCGCGCTCTGAAGCACCCCTGGCCGCAGATGCCCTCAACGGCCACCTCTTGGATGGACGCCCCCTGAAGGTCAAGCTCTCGCGGTGAGGACGTATTACGTAATACCCATGCCCTGAGTACTGGACGCCTTGCCCTATCATCACGGGAGCCGCACCGGGTGGAGGCCAGCGTCCCAACGCTTCCCCGGTGACAAACGGCTTTGATTCTCACCGGTTGGACCGCCTCTTCTACCGACCTCGAACACACATGACTTCGTGGTGTTCGGGCGAGACGCAGGCACATACCACCCACCCGCGCATCTACATGCGCGGGACTCACAGGAGAGATCATGACAGCGACGTTCGCCCAACTCGGGCTACCCAACCCCCTTGTTCAATCGCTTGCCAAACGCGGCATCGACGAACCGTTCCCGGTGCAGGCAGCAGCGATCCCCGATGCCCTCAAGGGCAAGGACATCTCAGGCAAGGCACCGACCGGCTCAGGCAAGACACTCGCGTTCGGCCTGCCGCTGCTCACCCGCGTTTCCAAAGCCAAGCCCCACAAACCAAAGGCGCTCATCCTCGCGCCAACACGCGAACTCGCCGAGCAGATCAAGATGGAACTCGGTTCGCTCGCCAGAGCAGCCGACCGCTCGATCATCGCCGTCTACGGCGGTGTGAGTTACGTTCCCCAGAAGAAGGCGTTCCGCAGTGGTGTCGACATTCTCGTCGCTACGCCGGGCCGCCTCGAAGACCTCATCGAGCAGAACGTCGTTGATCTGTCCTCTGTAGACATCGTGGTCGTCGACGAGGCGGACCGCATGGCGGACATGGGCTTCCTCCCCGCTGTGCGACGCATCCTCGACCAGACGTCGAACCAGCGCCAGACGATGCTGTTCTCGGCGACGCTCGACGGCGACATCGCGACGCTGTCCAGGCGCTACCAGAAGAACCCTGTGCGCCACGACGCCCCATCCATAGAGCCAGATACCAGCGATGCGCAACATCTCTTCTGGGATGTCGAGCACGACCAGCGAACGCAGCACACCGCGCAGATCATCGAGGCCTCAGGGCGGTCGATCGTGTTCACGAGAACCCGCCGCGGCGCGGACAGACTCGCCCGCCAGCTCGGCAAGCTCGGGGTCGGGGCTGTGCCCATGCACGGGGGTAGGTCGCAGAACCAGCGCAACCGGGCCCTCAAGGAGTTCAGCTCCGGCAGGGCTCAGGCCCTGATCGCAACCGATGTCGCTGCGCGTGGCATCCATATCGACTCGGTGGCGTCCGTCGTGCACTTCGACCCGCCTGCAGACCACAAGGACTACCTCCACCGCTCAGGCCGCACCGCCCGCGCAGGTGCACCCGGAACCGTGGTGAGCCTCGTCACAAGGGACCAGCGTCGCTCCGTCGGACGCATGCAGAGAGATCTCGACATCACGATCAACATCGAAGCACCCTCTCTGACGCCTCTCCACGAGACGCATTTCGACCTTCCGACACCCCGTCCAGTGACCCGAACACGAGACGATGCCTCATCACACGAGCCCCGGGAGCGCTCGAGCGAGCGGCCCGATCGCAACAGGAACACACGCTCCAAGCCGAACAACGACATCGAGCAGCAGAGCATCTACGTTTCGAACCTTCCGTGGTCCCACTCGACCCACGACGTACAGCGCCTGTTCGAGCGCTACGGCAAGGTGAACAAGACCTCGATCATCACGGACAAGAGGAACGGCAAGTCCAAAGGCCTTGCCTTCGTGGACATGCCGAAACCTGCGGCCAAGACCGCCATCAAGGCTCTCCACGGCTCGTCGGTCAACGGCCGACAGATCCAGGTCAGGTTCGCCAACCCCCGCCGCCACGGCAAGTAACAGCCAACAGCCAACAGCATCCCCCTTTCAAGGGGGATAACAGAGGAGCCCTGCGACGATGTAGGGGGA
>CAYUJA010000265.1:0-2169 GCA_964444875.1 uncultured Acidimicrobiaceae bacterium
TCGTGAACCAGGATCGTGAGATCACGTGGGTGAAGCACTACGCCGAGATGTTCGTTCCCCTCGACAGCCTGCTCGCCGACATCGGTGACACTGCCTGAACGAGCGTCACCGTTCTCAGGCGGGTGCAGTCGCCTCAGATCGTGACGTTACGACCGTTCTGACGAAGGCTGCGACCTGTAACACGCCGACCACACCAACCATGGCGAGGAACCAGTAGCGAAACCAGTCCGGGTTCGGCACGTTCTTGTGGAACGAGACGGTGTAGTGGATGAAAAGGAAGTAGAGGCTGTGGATCGAGCCAACGTAGAACACGAAGTAGGTGCCGGTGTGGAGGAATTTCCACGCCGATGAGCCCAACACGCGCATCGCACGGTCCGATGACGTTGCTGCAAGCAGCAGTGCAACGAACAGTGCCGAAACACCGAGGATGTTCGCCAACCCGAAACCGGGTTCCCACCGGGCTTCACGGCCGAGCTCAGGGATGAACTCGTAGCCGAGGAACCCAGACACGCTCCACCTGGCCCATCCGTTGAGGATCAACACAGCGTGCAGCGATGCGTAGATGGCGAACCAGATCCCGAGTTGGCGCCTCCAGATGAGGAGTTTCCGCGCAGGATTCCACAGTTTCGCAACGGGTCCGATGATCACCGTGGCCCAGAGGAGAACGAACCCCACATCGCCGACTGCCTTCCAGAAACGCATGTCCGGTGACCAGTTCGCACGGGTCGACCAGAACACCCAGAAGATGGCTATAGACAGCACAGCGACACCGAGGTGTCGACGGATACGTCGCCCTCGGCGCCGACCAGTGACACCCGAGAGACCAGAAACCGTTCGTGTCCTCTCCGACATGCCGGAATCCTACGACCGGAACCGAGATACGGACCAGATATCGCGCGGACCCACCACGAAAGCAGTGGGGGCGACGACCATCAGGCCGTCGCCCCCACCGGATGAAATCTCAGTGGTTCATCCCACCCATCTCGAGCGAGCCCATGTCGTACCCGCCCATGAACCCACCGACATCGTCGCCATCCGCCATGAAGGGGAACCAGTCCATGAAACCGTCGGGTCCCGTGCCACCCATCTCGAGCGAGCCCATGTCGTACCCATCCATGAACCCGGAGTCTTGCCCGTCGCCCATGCCAAACTCCAGGCGTTCCATCATGCCTTCCATATCGGCGAAACTGCCATTCGTCACGTCGTCCATGTGACTTTCCATACCAGACCAGTCGGCACCGAACTGGTCGCCCATCATCGAACCGTGTTGCTCACCGGTCCCATCGACAGGAACGGATACCTCATGGCCACCCGTCGAGGCGCCGGCCAGGGAGGTCGCCGCGATCAGCGATGCGGCGATGGTGCCGGCTACGAGAGCCTTCCTCCACATCAGCGTGCCCCTTCGATCGTCGCCCTGGTCGTGCGATAGGTCTCAGCATCGATCTCGCCTTTGGCGAATCGGTCTGCGAGAACCTCAAGTGCTCTCGATGGGGCGTTCGCATCTACCGCGCGATTCGGCCGAACAGCGCCGACGATGAACCACACGACCAACCCAACGAGGGCGATCATGGCGATTCCGGCGATCGGTGCGCCTAGTCCTAGTCCTAGTCCGTACATCATGCTCTATGCATCCTTTCCGAGTGCTTCTTTCCTGTAGTGAATCGCATGCGTATCAAGCCAGTGCCCGAATTTGTGTAAAGCTTCGATAAAGGCTCATCGCTGGGTCACATCGCAGCCGGAGAGGCCCTTCAAACGCCCCTACGCACCCTCCCTGGGGTGGGGTGTTTGCATAGCGAACCACATCAGGGCTAGATTCCCCAGGCACAGCGGGAGGACCAGGAGGAGCGGAATGGGGCAGAACAAACGTGACCTGTTGATGGTTGGTGGGCTTTGGCTCGTCCTGACCGCGATTGGATTGTGGGCAACGACTACGTTCTCCATTGTCTCGGTCCTCGGGTCCGAGCAAGGGGCAGAAGTCGACTACGCCTTCGAGACGTTGTTCCTCTACGCGATGCCCGTGTTCATGGGCGTCATCGCCGCCCTCATCTACAGCATCGCCAAATGGCGTGTCAAAGAACCCGAACAGGGTGCCGAGTTCGAGAACTCGAACGTGTTCTCCTGGACGTGGTTCGGCGTTTCCGTCGCACTCGCCAGCCTCGTGTTCGTCAC
>CAYUJA010000266.1:0-2141 GCA_964444875.1 uncultured Acidimicrobiaceae bacterium
ACTTCTCAGCGCGATGGGCACGCTTCGAACGACCCTCCGCACGTAGCCGTTCGAGGATGCGGTCCGCATCGATGTGCGCGTACCAGGTGTCAAGAATCGGTCTGTCGGCGAAGTCGCTCATCGCATCGCGGTACGCCCGGCCTGCGGCACGAGCAGCTTTGCGCTGCTCCTTCGGCTTGAACCCGTTGTCCTGGCCTGCAATGACGAACGATGCCGCCAGCCTCTTGAGGTCCCATTCCCAGGCGGCCAGCAACGTCTCATCGAAATCGTTGGCGTCGAAGACGAGGTCGCGCTCGGGAGACCCGTACCAACCGAAGTTCGACACGTGGGCATCTCCACTTGCTTGCACCAGGATCCCGGTGCGTGGCGTCGATGCGAGGTCCGTTGCCATGAGCAGTGCACCGGCGCGGTAGAACGCAAAGGCGCTCTCGGCCATGCGCTTTCTCCTCACGGGTAGGAGGCTCTCGATCCTTCCCTCCTCCTGGGACAACACGAGGTCCACCGGGTCGAGAGAGGGGTCTCGTGAGAAGCCGCCATGGGATGACCGGGGAACCGTCTGGCGCAGTGCCTTTCCAGTGGCGAATCGTTCTTCGATGGATTTCAGAGGACCTCCTTGAGCGCCGAAGAACCACACTACTTGACATCCCGCGGACCATCGCCGATGTTTGGGGGTGAAAGCTGACCGGCGCCCCTATGCTGCCTGCCGTAACTCGCCGACCGAGGAAGAACATGGCTGACGCATCGTTGATGGTTTGGATCGATCAGGATCTGTGCACGGGTGATGGAATCTGTGAGGAGATCTCACCCGACGTGTTCCAGGCACGTGATGACGGGTTGTGGGTGGTCAGGGAGGCGGCCTCGCACTGGGGCACGGAAATCCTCTTCGATGGGAACCAGGGCCCAGACAACTCCAAGGGGGTCGCACGGGTTCCCGATTCACAACTCGACGTCGTTGTCGAAGCCGCAGAGGAATGCCCTGGCGAATGCATCATGATCGAACCCTTCGACCAGGACACCTTCGCCCAACGCGGGGTCTGAGGGAAACAGCCATCAGCCAGAATCTGGTATCTGGGTTCTGGAAGCGAGCCTGCGAGCGATCTCAGCGGCTGATTCCTAGCCCGTTATATAGCTTTCGAGTTGGTCGATCAGGAACTTCTGCTCGTCGATGACCGCACGGACGATGTCTCCGATCGAGACGAGCCCGACGAGACCCTCACCTTCAAGCACAGGGAGATGCCGTATCCGCCTGTCTGTCATCAGTTGCATGCACGACGCGACCGAATCTGACAGCGAGACGGTCACCGGGTCGGGGGTCATGATCTCGGACACGGCGGTTTCGCGAGATCCCTTCGACGCGAGGATCACCTTCCTGGCGTAGTCACGTTCGGAGAGTATTCCGGAGAACGTCTCACCTGTGTAGACGACAAGAGCGCCCACGTTCTTGTCTGCCATCAGTTCGAGGGCCTCGTACACCGACGAAGATGCATCGATCGACCAGATATCGTGACCTTTGTCATCGACGATGTTGGCAACGGTCTTCTGCATGGGTTGTCCTCCTTTTGGGAGACCATACCTGTATTCGATCCACCGTGCATGGACGCGCCGAGAATCGTCCCGCTACGATGACCTTTCCCGGAAGCGGGACGCGGGATGGCCGCGTGACGGCTCAGGTGTGTCGTGGTCCGGCGCGAGAAAGTGGATCCATACATGGAATTCGAGCACATAGAGGTCAGGATCGAAGCTCCCGTGGCGACGATCAGCCTCAATCGACCGAACAAACTCAATGCGATCACGCTGACCATGCTGTCAGAGATCGTCGAGGCTGCCACACGCATCGCCGGATCTGATGTCCGTTCGGTGGTTCTGCGCGGTGAGGGAACCTCGTTCAGCGCAGGGATGGACATCGACGCGTTCTCAGACGGAGCCCTCGTCCATGCCGACGCCGATACGAGGTACGGTGCCGCCAGACTCGGGGGAGAAGCCGCCACGGCACTCGAGGCCATGCCGCAGATCGTTGTCGCTGCGCTGCATGGCCACGTCGTTGGGGGTGGAGTCGTCCTCGCAGCCGCATGCGACCTGAGGGTCGCCGAGACGGGAACCACGTTCTCTATACCCGAGATCGACATCGGGATCCCGCTGGC
>CAYUJA010000267.1:0-2138 GCA_964444875.1 uncultured Acidimicrobiaceae bacterium
GGATCACAGGGGTCCTCGACACATTCACGCTCACCAGATGAAGGCAGACAGACACAGCCACCCCGACACCAGGAAACAACATGCATGATCCGATGGCGTACAAAGATGATCTCGCACGTGCGTACGACTCAGATGTTGAGCGTCGGGGCGCCGTGACCCCCGACACATGGCGAACGGACATCGTCGATCGGTTCGCCAACGACATCCGCGCCGTGGGCGCCAGGTCCGTTCTCGAGCTTGGCTGTGGCACGGGTCAACTCGCGCGACATCTCGCCGATCAGGACTTCGATGTCACAGCAATCGACCTGTCGCCGGCGAACGTCGAGGCGACACGATCGCGCGGCGTGAACGCCGAGCTTGCCGACTTCGCCTCGCTCCCCTTTCCCGACGACTCCTTCGACGGAGCGTTCGCAATCAACTCGCTGCTGCACGTACCTCCGAAGGAACTCGACGGAGTGTTCGCCGAGATCGCTCGCGTGCTGCACCGCAGCGCCCCGCTGTTGGTGGTCGTGTGGGGAGGGATCAACCAGCAGGGTCCGATCGAGGACGAGTGGCTTTCTCCCCCGCGCTACTTCAGCACGTACACGGACAAGGCACTCCTTGCGCTCAGCACACCCGGATTCGATTTCAAGACGTTCGAAGGCCTCGATGTCTCAGAAGGAAGCCACGACCTTCATTCGCAGGTCCTCACCCTCGAAGCGACCTAACGGTTCCGCGCCAGTCACGGCGTGTTCACGAGGAATGAGTTCAGGAGGAAGAGGATGGCGTCTCGATTCGTCTCGAAGTCGTCGACCCGTCCGACGATCGTGGCGTTGAACGCGATCGTGTCATCGCGAACAAAGATGAGGCGCATGAAACGGACCTCTCCCGAGTCATCTGCACTACCCCTGAGGATTGCAATGTCCATCCCTTGCACGTTGACCGTCATGACTGTGTCGTCCACTACCGAGTCCGCCAAGACTTCAGACACGATGATGTCCACGTAGTCCTCGAGCGTTTTGGTACCGATACCTATCTCGACGAGATCGTCGGTAACCACTGTGAGACGGATGCCGTCGCCGGACAACCATGCTCGATCCACACCAAGCCCTGCATCTGCGATCTCCTCAGCCGACGCCTCACCCCATTCTGTTGGGACCTGCAACTGGAACATGCCGCCTTCGAACCTCGTGATCGAGGTTGCCGTTGCGTCCGGAGGAGCGAACGGCGGCGCAATGTCGATTCCGTAGTCCCCAAGGTTCCAGAGATTCGTGGTGATGATGTCACTTGTGCCTTCCGGCACGAAGCCGGCCATCTCTGATCGTGGATCCCGTGTCACCGTCGTGAGGCGGCCGACCAGTAGGGTGTCGGCGCCGACCTCGAGCTCGACCAGCTCGATCGTTGGATCATCGGGATACGTTCCACTGATGAGATACCCACCAGCGATCTCCTCAGCGCTTGTGCCGCTGAGGCTCAGGACTCCGTTGAGGGTGTCGCGTACGGGATTCGAGTCGGAGTCCTCGTCAATTTTCCAGTCGCCGTTCACCGGGTTCTGTTCGTAGCGAACACCGCCGACCTCGCGCATTTCCCACTGCAGAATCCCGGCGAAGTCTCCCGAAGCGACATCCATGATGGACACGATCCAGCTGTTGTCCGGGGATGATTGGCCGCCTCGCAACACCGCGGTCACGTGCTCCGTGGCGCCGTCATCCACGTCCGTCATCGTGAGGCTGCCGACAGCGAGGAAGGACGCCTGGGATGCCATGGCCTCGTTGACGGTTTCAAGAAGCGCATCGGGATCTGCGGTGACAGGCGGTTGAGTGGTTGTGGTTGACGACGTTGTCGCCTGAGTGGTCTCTGTTGTGGAGATCGGAGCCACGGTTGTAGAAGTCTCGGCTGGCGTCTCTGATTCGCTCGAACACGCCGCGGCAACCACGACAACCGTCAACAGGATCGCGGACCACTTGGGCACGCTCTTCATTCTGATCTCCCCACTCTTCCTCGGGCGCACCCTACCGGTCCCACGGTGACACAGAGTCCTCGAAACCCGGCTGCAGCGCAGCGACACATGCGACCGCCGATCGTCATCCGATCCAAATCAGTACGGCACAATGGGGTCATGAGCGTCTGGAGAATACTTCGCCCACCCCTTGTTGCCG
>CAYUJA010000268.1:0-2124 GCA_964444875.1 uncultured Acidimicrobiaceae bacterium
CATCGCGTGGCCCGATGTGGCGTGAAGCGAAGGCTCCTAGTGGGGTGGTGTCTGGCATCATCTGCTCCTCAAGGCACGGCGAAAGAATCTCGTGCCCCGTCTGTCGCACAACCTGAGAGATTCACCACCACACGGTGGCTTACACCTTCGGTGAGGGCAGGACCCTGCTTTCCAGAGGCGCCTCCTCCTCGCGGTCCGTGTGCCTGAGAGATTCCCGGGGCGGTTGCTCCTTCGGCGCCGGCATGCCGGCTCTCCCGCGAGGCATCGACGGCACACCCATGATAACACCCGATTCCCAGGACTTTGGCGTCCATAGGCGCCATATGTGGCGTTTCTGGACGCCAAAGTCCAGAGGAGGTCTTCAAGTTTCGTTAAGGCAGGGTTAACTGAGGGCACGCCAGGATGGTGGTGCTCGATGCAAGGAGGCAAGCATGCTGGCGTGCGCCGCCATCGAGGACACAATACGAATACCTGGTCGTCCCTCTCGGGTGCACACATGAGCGGGACCGGACTCAAGTACAAACCGCGGGCGGACGTGGAACCACAACGACGGACCACCGTCCCCGTGTCGTCGTTGCGCCTGATGACAGGGCTGATGCTGTTCGTCTGGCAGGAAGCGAGGCGCCTGTGGCACGGGCGAGAGCTGCTCCAGGACTTCGAACGGCGCGACGTCATCGATCGCCTGTTCCCCCAAGGGATGCCGCGACGCCAGTTCTTCACCCGCTTCGCATCCCTGATGATGTTGTCGACGGCGATCGCCGTATTCGGGATCCTTGCTGATGCGACCGCCGTGGTGATCGGCGCGATGCTGGTCGCACCGCTGATGTTCCCTGTCCTTGGCGGTGCCGCAGCCGTGGTGATGGGCTGGCCACGGCGCATAGCCAGCAGGGCAGCGCTCGTGGCGGCCGGGTCGTTTCTGGCCGTACTCCTCGCTGCACTGATCTCGTTCATCATCCCCGGCGGTCTCTCACCACTACCCACCGAGTTGATGGCTCGCACCTCGCCGAACCTGCTCGATCTCGGCATCGCGCTTGCGGCGGGAGCGGCGGGAGCGTACGGGCAGGTCCGTCGCCATGCTGCCGAAGCGCTCACCGGAGTCGCCGTCGCGGTCGCCCTGGTACCCCCGCTTGCGGTCATGGGTATCACGCTGCAACTGACCGAGTGGCAGCTGGCACTCGGAGCATTCCTCCTCTTCCTCGCCAACATCGTGGGCATCGTCATCGCCGCGGCCGCCACGTTCATCGCCGCAGGTTTCGTCCCTGGCAGGAACCCGCTCAAGGGCCATCCTCAGATCGTGCGCGCTATCTCGTGGGCAGCCATCGCAACGATCATCATCGTCATACCTCTGCAGTTCGGCAGGGGCAATGTGCTCCCCGTGTCGGATCCCACAGAAGAGGTGACAGCGATCGTCGAGGAGTACGTTGCTCAGAAAGGCCCTGCGACCGAAGTGGTCGGCGTCGAGGTGGCCGTCGTCGACGGGTCCACCCGGGTTGACGTGGTGATCGCGAGTTCGCTTGCGGCACCTCTGGTGGACCCACTCGCCCGCAAGATCGCCGACTACCTGTCGACACCCGTGCGGCTCCGCCTCCTCGTCGTCAACTCCGAAACCAAACGGGCCACCGTCGACCCCTGACCCTCAGGACTTTGGCGTCCAACGGCGCCATATGTGGCGCTTCTGGACGCCAAAGTCCTGAGCGCGGTTGCACATTCCTGGTTGCGCGGTATCGTTATCTGACGCGGCACATCGATTGCCCCAACGATATATTCGGAGCTACAGATGAAACTCTTTGCATACATCGACGCAGGAACGGGCACGATCATCGTGCAGGCGGTGCTCGGTGGCACTGCGGGCGTCGCCGTCCTCTTCAAGACCATGGGCGGGAAGTTCCGCCGAAAGAGCAAGACCGACGAAGCCATCGAGACGACGGACCAGGTCGAAACGGACGAACAGGCTGCACCCCCGGTCCCTGGCGACTGACACCCGAGCCGTGACCGAACCTGATCTTCAGCCAACACCGCGCGTCGAGGTACCAGATGCCGACCCCGGGTCGTTCCGCGATCCCGGTGGGCGGGTCTTCATCCACGATGGGGAGATCTACCGAACCCTCGACGACCATGCCCTGG
>CAYUJA010000269.1:0-2096 GCA_964444875.1 uncultured Acidimicrobiaceae bacterium
GACACGCCGCCCGACGATCTCGTGAGCGCAGTGCGGGTGGTCGCTTCAGGCGAGGCGTTACTCGCCCCGTCCGTTACACGGCGTCTTCTCGAAGAGTTCGCGAAGTTCACCGGGTCGACTGATCCCCATCCCGGGATCGAGTCACTCACTGAACGCGAGGCTGAGGTGCTGCGATACCTCGCAAGCGGCATGTCAAACGCCGAGATGGCTGATGCTCTCTTCGTGTCCGAGGCGACGATAAAGACCCATGTGTCGCACATCCTGACGAAACTCGAGGTCAGAGACAGGGTGCAGGCTGTTGTGGTGGCGTACGAGTCGGGACTTGTTGTCCCAGGGAGTTGATGGAGAGCAGTTTCCGTCTGTCTCCCCCGGACGACGGACGTCTCAATCACCCGTATGGCCGATGGACATTCCCGCCGTGTCCGATACCGTGGTGGGGATCAGATAGGGGAGAGACACATGACCACACGAACGATCACAGATATCGCTGCGCGTATGGAGGATGGCGTCAAGACCTACGGGCAGGGCGATGCTGTCGTGCATGCCCTCAACGGGGCGACCGCAGAGTTCGGCAGAGGCGAGTTCACAGCGATCATGGGGCCGTCGGGCTCCGGCAAGTCCACCATGCTGCACTGTCTCGCAGGCCTCGACACGCTCACATCAGGTGCTGCCTACATCGGTGACATCGATCTAGCGACTCTCAAGGACAAGGATCTGACGCTTCTGCGCCGCCAGAGGGTCGGTTTCATCTTTCAGGCGTTCAACCTCATACCGACTCTCAACGCCGAGGAGAACATCGTGCTCCCGCTCACCATTGCGGGTCGGAAACGCGATGACGACTGGTACGACCAGATCATCGAGACCGTTGGAATCGGTGACCGCCTCGAGCACCTCCCTGCAGAACTCTCCGGAGGCCAACAGCAGCGTGTCGCAGCTGCCAGGGCGCTCGTTTCGAAACCTGAGATCATCTTCGCGGATGAACCGAGCGGGAACCTCGACTCGAAGGCAGGTGCCGAGTTGCTCAGCTTCATGCGGCGTGCGGTCAAGGAGTTCGGCCAGACGATCGTGATGGTCACTCATGACCCGAACACCGCTGCGTACTCCGACAGGGTCATCTTCCTGGAAGATGGTGTGTTCGTCGACGAGATGCACGATCCGAGTCCTGGTGCGATCCTCGACCGACTCAAGCAACTCGGGGCGTAGTCGATGGTACGGACAGCTATCAAGACGGTTCTCGCCCACAAGGTTCGATTGCTGCTCACGGCCGTGGCGATCGTGCTCGGTGTCAGCCTCGTGTCCGGCACGTTCATCTTCACCGACACCATCAACGCACAGTTCGACTCACTTCTCGACGACATCTACGAGGGCACGGATGTCAGCGTGCGTGCGGCCGGTGGCGATTTCTCTGCTGCCACCGAACCGTTCCCCGCATCCGTCTATGACGACGTGGTCGCCGTCGACGGTGTGCAAGCCGCCGACCCCGGCGTAGGGTCCGTGTCCGCACAGGTTCTCGACAGCGAGGGGACGCCGATCGGTGGGCAGGGCGCGCCAACGCTCGGGTTCTCATGGGGCGAGACGCCGACGCTGAACCCCATGCAGATCAAGGATGGCAACGGCAGGGCACCTGAGGGGCCGGGCGAGGTCGTGCTCGACATCAACACCGCGCGCAACGCAGGACTCGAACTCGGTGACACCGTCACCGTCGTGGCGTTCAACGGTCCCGAACAGTTCGAACTCGTCGGTCTGGCGTCATTCGGAGACGCAGACAGCCTCCTGGGTGCGACCCTGATCTCGTTCGAGATCGAGGAATCGCGGCGTGTGTTCGGATTCGGTGACGAACTCACGGGCATCGTCGTCCAGGCCGAACCAGGCGTCGACGCTACCGAACTCACCGCAGCGATCTCCGAGGTTCTCCCTCCGGGCGTCGAGGCGGTCACCGGACAGACCGAACAGAACGAGCAAGCGGCCGACATCAACGAAGGCCTCAGTTTCCTGAGCATCGGCCTGCTCGCATTCGCAGGTGTAGCGATCTTCGTCGGCGGATTCATCATTCAGAACACGTTCCGGATCATCATCGCACAGCGGACACGAGAACT
>CAYUJA010000270.1:0-2096 GCA_964444875.1 uncultured Acidimicrobiaceae bacterium
TATTCGTGGAGCACCTCAACGGCGAGATCACCGACGCAACGTACGAACTGATCGCGACGGCACGGGTCCTCGCTGGGCAGACCGGTGGCAGCGTCGACGCGGTCGTGATCGGCACCGGTGCGGCGGGACTCGCCGGAGACCTCTCCGGCGCCGACCGCGTTCTCGTGGCGGACACGGACGCACTCGGTGCGTTCAACCCCCAGGGTCATGCAGAGATGTTCTCATCCGTCGTTGCCGCACGCGAGCCGGCGATCACGCTTGTTCCGTACACGTCTGTCGGCATGGACATCGGCAACCATGTGGCGGCTGCCAACGACCTCCCGCTCGTGTCGTACTGCCTGAAGGTTGACGCAGGCTCGGGCCTCACGGGAACGTGCCAGCTGTACTCTGGCAAGGTCGAAGCGGACATCGAGGTCGACGGCGACAGGGCGGTGTTCGCCATGCTCGCAGGCGCAGCATCAGCAGACGATGGCCGCTCGGGCGGTGCCGGAGCCGTTGAGAACCTCGACGTCGCCGTCCCCGACCTCGCAGTCACCTTCGTCGGCCTTGCAGAACCCGAAGCGGGTGACGTCGACATCACGTCAGAGGACATCCTCGTCGCGATCGGGCGGGGCATCGAGTCCGAGGACAACATCGAAGAAGCCCAGGAACTCGCTGATGCGCTCGGGGCTGCCCTTGCGGCATCGAGGCCGATCATCGACCAGGGGTGGCTACCCAAGACACGCCAGGTCGGCAAGTCAGGGTTGTCCGTCAAACCGAAGGTGTACCTCGCCCTCGGGATATCAGGCGCCCCAGAGCACCTCGAAGGCATGCGGGACTCTTCCACGATCATCGCTGTGAACTCCGATCCGCAGGCCCCGATCTTCGGTGTTGCCCACTACGGATGGTCGGGGGACCTGTTCGACTTCATACCTGAACTGACCGACCTCCTGGAGGGCTGATGAACACCGTGGTCTTCGCTGCCGAGACCGCGGGCCGCGAGGTCTTCCTCGGCTTCGGCGCCGGACTCGTGATCCTGTTCTACGGCCTCACGACGGTTGTGATCGGCGTGTTCCTGTGGGGTTTCTACCGCCGGATCCGCAAGTACACGAGGGGGACCAGGATCAACCGGCTCGACTGGGGCGGTTTCGTACGCGCCCTGGGGGATATCGCCTCGAGCCGCACCATCGGTAAGCGGAACCGTGTGGTGGGAGTTGCGCACTTCTTCGTCCTGTGGGGATTCATCGTCCTGTTGATCGGCACGACGATCATCGCCATCGACGAGGACATCATCGGGTTCATCCTCCGTAAGCCGGAGTGGCAGTTCTGGAACGGTGCCTTCTACGTGGCATACGCTTTCATCCTCGATGTGTTCGGCATCGGATTCGTCGTCGGGTTGATAGTCCTCGCACGTATCCGGCGCTCGGAGCCTTCCCGCCTCGATTACTCCAGGGTGGACGGTATCGAGGCGAACCGCCGCGGCTACTCCATTGACGACAAGGTGTTCCTGGGGACGCTTCTGTTCCTGGGGGTGTCCGGCTTCCTGCTCGAAGGGTTCAGGATCGCCGCAACCGAGTTCCCAGGCTTCGAGATCGTCTCCATCGGTGGCTGGGTCATCGCGCTCCTGACCAGTCCACTGGGCGAGTCCGCGAACGACGTGGCCAGGATGGTGACGTGGTGGATACACGGTCTGGCCGCGCTCATCTTCGTGGCGTACCTGCCGTATTCCAAGGGCATGCACATCATCAACGACGCAGCCGATCTCGTGTTCACGCGACCGGGGTCCGCTGCGGTGCTCCCTGCGGTCGAGGACCCTACGTCTCCTGGATACGCCACCCTCGAGGACTTCACATGGAAGGACCTGCTCGACTTCGATGCGTGCACCAAGTGCGGGAGATGTCACGACGTGTGTCCCGCCACGGCCTCAGGATCACCGCTGTCGCCGCGGGATCTCATCCTGGACCTCCGTGAATATGCGGATGCCAGGTCCGGGATCAAGATGTGGTACGGCGCAGGTGCGCGTCCCACCCACGGCGACTCCACAGAGGTTGCCGGATCGGTGATCGCCATCGACACGCTCTGGGCATGCACAACGTGCATGGCGTGCATGGAGGCGT
>CAYUJA010000271.1:0-2090 GCA_964444875.1 uncultured Acidimicrobiaceae bacterium
CAGCCAACAGCCAACAGCCAACAGCTCTTTCTCTCCCCCGGCTTTGCGGGGGAGATGTCGAGGAACGAGACAGAGGGGGAACTCACGTCGCGGCACTCAGCTTGAACCGACGACCGATGACGGTAGAAGACGCGCTTGGGTAACGAAAACGCCATTCCTGAACATTTCCTTGCCGTGGGCCTCGAACCTGGTGCGCGACGTAGGCTGACGGCATGAGACGTTCACTGGTTGTGCTGGTACTGGTCATCGTCGCATCGGCGTGCGCCGGAAGCGACGATGCCGACGAATCATCGACGACAACCGCACCGGCCGTCACCTCGCCGGGCGATACCGTCGATACGGGTCCGAATCCTGCCGGCGATGGGCAGCTTCGCAATCAGGTCGGTTACGTGTTCCCCGATGCTCCAGAGGTCGCATTCGACGGCGAGTTGGAGCCAGAAACCCTCGCTGCGCTCGACGATCTATGGAACAGCCTCGGCGCCGACATCGATGACCAGGCGATCTTCGACCTCTCGAAGAGCGGAGACGTGCGTCTCGCCTGGTTGCTCACCGATGTACTCCGATTCGTCCAGGGTGGACCGACGTCTGAAGCACTCGTCGCGGCGGTGACAACGCTCACGGGCGCCGACCTCGCTGCCGATCCTGTGGCCTCCCGATCCCCATGGCAGTCTCTGACAGACCACTTGATAGCGTGGGATACACCGACACATCCCGGCTACCGCGAGTACAAGGGCCGCCTGTTCACCATCGTCGAGCCGGCGTGGCAACCGTTCTTCGATGACACCGACCCAGCCATCGATTGGCGACTCACCTCATGGGGAGGCGTGTTGATCGACGACAGGCCGCTCGGCGACACTGCACTGTGCGAGCGGGGTTGCATACCCGCCCTCGACGACCCCGAAACGACGGACGCCGCGGGTGGATCGTGGTATCCCGATGACAGGGTCGTCTTCGGTGTCGTCGTCAACGGTGAAGCTCGGGCGTACCCGAAGAATCAGATGGAGATCCATGAGATGGTGAACGACACCATCGGAGGCAGACGGGTCGGCATCCCATACTGCACGCTTTGTGGCTCCGCCCAGGCGTACTTCACCGACTCGGTCCCACCGGGTATCGAGGTTCCCGTCCTGAGGACCTCTGGCCTCCTCACCAGGTCGAACAAGGTGATGTACGACCTCACCACCTTCAGCATCTTCAACACGTTCACCGGCGAGGCGCTAACGGGCCCCCTCCGTGAACAAGGCATCGTGCTCGAGCAGACGACGGTGGTCACGAGCACCTGGGGAGATTGGAAGCTCGCATATCCCGACACGACGATCGTCGCCTCAGATGGGGGCCTCGGGCGAAGCTACCCGCTCGATCCGCTGAGGGGAAGGGACGACGACGGCCCGATCTTCCCTATCGGCGATGTCGATCCCCGCCTGCCGACACAATCCCAGGTCGTCGGTGTCATCCATCCCGACGGCACCGCGATCGCCTTTGCGGTGGATGACCTCAACACCGTTCTCGACACGAACGATTCCGTCGAGTTCAACGAAATCGTCATCATGAAAGACGGTGGAGGATTCACGGCGACCTTGCGTGACGGCACGCCTGTGGTGAGCCACCAGGCGTTCTGGTTCGCCTGGTCCCAATTCAACCCTGAGACCCTTGTATTCATGCCGTAACCGACCTCGACATCTGACAGGGAGGATCTCAGGACCTCCTTGGGCGGTGTACCTAGCGGGGCGCTATCGTTGCGTCGGCTTCCACGATGTTGGAAACACACCCTGCCGGGATGCCCGAGTGGCCAAAGGGAGCAGACTGTAAATCTGCCGGCTATCGCCTACGGAGGTTCAAATCCTTCTCCCGGCACGAAGCGAACACCGGTTCGCACATATGCCTCCTTAGCTCAGTGGCAGAGCAGCGATGAGCCGTCAGGCGAAGAGCCAGCACCACGTATGGTAAGGAGGGGGTCCCGGACCCCGAACGACAACTGAAGAATTGCCTCCTTAGCTCAGTGGCAGAGCACCTCCATGGTAAGGAGGGGGTCCCGGGTTCAAATCCCGGAGGAGGCTCGAGAAACGTATTACGTCTTACGTATTACGTGA
>CAYUJA010000272.1:0-2090 GCA_964444875.1 uncultured Acidimicrobiaceae bacterium
GTGTTCTGTGTTCTGTGTTCTGTGTTCTGTGTTCTGTGTTCTGTGTTCTGTGCTCGCGAAATCATTCTTGGAACAGCCCTCTTGTAACCGGTTCTCGTTCCTGACATCTTCGAGACATGAGACCTGCTGAATCACTCGTGTGGGCTGTTGTCGGGGCATCGGGCGCCTGGCTGGCCGTATCGACGGTTATCCCGATGGCGTTGCGAGTCCTCGTTGTCATCGGACAGCGGGTGCAACCGCTGTCTCGTCCCGTCGCGGCGCTCGTCGCGGTGGTGCTGCTCGCTGCAGCAATGCGTCCATCGCCGAGCGCTGCCGTCGTTCCTCCTCCAGCCGAGCGTGTCATCGTCGAGTCTCAGCCTGCGAGCGCCGGTGCGGCGATCAGGAACCCGGTGACAGAGAGGGTGGCCGGTGGTACGGCCGTCCTCGCCCACACGGTCGTGGACGGCGACACTTTGTGGGGTATCGCACGCAACGCGCTCGATCGTCGTGGTGCTCAGGCGACGGGAGCAGAGATAGTGACGCTGTGGAAGGCCATCTATCGGGCGAACATCGCCGTGATAGGCCCGGATCCGGACCTGATCCTCCCGGGTCAGGTTCTGGCGATCCCTGGAGGGATTCATGGATAACGAGGAGTTCGAACAGATCCCGTGGTCGTCCCTGATGACGGACAAGGCCCAGGGTGTCGACCCGAAGGTCTACCTGGTCGTTGGCATCGTCGGCGTCGTGGTCGCATTCATCTTCGGTATTCGACTGTTCGGTGGTTCGGGAACCCAGCCAACTCCGCCGATCGATTCTCCAACTGCTGTCGTGTCGAGCGTCGCCCGATCGACGACGACCGCGGGACTGATCGTGTCTGAGGCCGACCTGATGGCGGGGCCGGCCGAATCAGGTGTGGACACCGGGACACTCAGGGATGTTGCGTTCGCGGAATGGTTCATCACCGATTACTTCACGGTCGACGGTTCGAGCGAGAACGAGAGGTCGCTGCGTGCGCTGCTCGCCCCTACCGCTTCCAACCTCCTGCTACCCCAATCGGGCGATGAGGAGTCCGCATCGACGTACGTGGAGTGGGCACGGGCTGTGACCGTGCGCGACATCGGTGCGGGTCAGGTGGAGGTCGACGTCGTCTATCGCACGATCACCGAGACCGATGCCGGGTTCGTCCGCGACCCCGTGTCGGCGGCGGTCGTGACCGTGCGATCGAGTCCGGTCGACGCAGGGGTCGTTGGTTTGCCCGTACCCATCGATGTACCGATGCCAGGCTCACCCGCATCGTCGCTCGACGCAGCGACCCAACGCGACAACTAGAACCTCGCCGCTTCCGTGTGGCACCGTTTCGTCCACGATGGTGCCCCACGGGGGCGGAAAGGGTGTGTGGTTGTGGTGGTAGCGTTTGGGCGAACGATGACGGGGGCACAATGACGAACACAACCCGCTCTGAGGTGACAAGGGTTGCTCCAGGGACCGCCACAGAGGCGATCGCCCACTTCGGCGCGCTGTTGGAACACGAGACGGACTGCTGGGACACCCACGAGGCCATCGAATCCGGCGCACCAGACTTCGTACTCATCGACGTGAGAGCGCCGGACCTCTTCGCCAGGAGCCATGTGCCGACCGCCATCAACATTCCCCACGGGCGCCTGATCGAGCGGAACCTGGAGCAGTGGCCACACGACACGACATTCGTGGTCTACTGCGCTGGTCCTCATTGCAACGGCGCCGACAAGGGTGCACTGCGCCTGGCGCGACTTGGCCGCCCCGTCAAGAAGATGATCGGCGGTATCGAAGGATGGAAAGATGAAGGGTTCGACCTGGACGTGGGGGAGTCCTGATCGGGCGTCCAGGCCGCTATCAGCCGAACGAGGACGCGAGGATCGTGACGATGTCATCGACGATCGAATCCCACGGCGTCTCCTCAGCGCGCGTCACGGTGACGAAATCACCCGTCATGAACACTGACTGGACACCAGTGAGTTCCAGGATGGGCGCGACGGTCTCATCGGCGGACTCAACGTCCACGTATGTTGCGGGCCCACCAACGGGCGAGCCGACGGTGAACTTCATCGCTCTCGGGTTCGGTGTACTTTCAA
>CAYUJA010000273.1:0-2077 GCA_964444875.1 uncultured Acidimicrobiaceae bacterium
GCTGTGGCCCAAGGAGATCGAATGCATCATCGGGTATGCCGTGCTCCGCGCGGTATCGGAGTGCCCGGTCAACGGCCGTATCCCAGACGGCTCCACACTCAGGATCAGCGGGTCGTTCGCCGAGGGTGTTGGTGACCCAGTCGGGTGGCTGATAGGCGATGGTCGCAAGCCTGTCGCGACGCCGGTCACGGATCTCACTCTCCAGGTTCAGGTATTCGATGAAGGATTCCTTTGCGCCACCATCTGCGGCCGGCGACAGTCCCCCGGCGTCCGATGCCGCCGGCTCGTCTTCCACCTCGGCGAGTCGCTGCGCAAGTTGTTCGTCGGTGAGGGTCTCGGGTCCTCGTCCTGTGTCGAGGGCGGCGGGTTCTGTGGCGGTGCGGGCAAGAGCGGCGATGAGGGCAGGGATACGCGCTGGGTGCTGGTGGGTCAGATGCTCGCATTCTTCGTTGGCGACTTCGGGATCTGTCAAGTAGATGGTGTTCGCCTCCTGGCCCCGGCTCATGGTGACGTAGATCCATTCGCGGTCGACACCGTCGCCAGCGATCGTATGGGCGCGTCGCGCGGTGGCGCCTTGGGCCTTGTGTCCGGTGACCGCGTAGCCCCAGTCGAGGTGACCATCATCGAGGTACCAGTGCGGCACCGTTACCGGCTGGTCGGTTCGATCGAGCCGGAGGACGACAGCTCGCCGATCCGTGTCGATGGCGGTGATGGTGGCGAGGTCACCGTTGAGGACCCCGATCTGGGTCCGGTTCTTGAGACACACCACTCTGTCCCCGACTTGGAAGTTCCGGTCATCGACGCCATCGAGCGCGGGTCCGTCGAGGAGTCCGGCCTCCCCGACAAGGCTACGTGCACGCCTGTTGAGTTGGTCGACGGTGGTGTTGCGGTGACCGATCAAGAGCACGTCGGATGGGTCACCGATGTCCTGAACGTCGCGGTACCAGTTCTCCACCGCGTCGTTGATGGTGTCGCCGGTGGTAGCTGCGACGTTGATTCTGTCACGCCGTTTGTACATCGCCACGGCCCGGTTCACCGACCCGTGACGAAGCTCAGACAGCGCAGTCCGTTCCCACTCGTGTTCTTGCCGGACGTTCTCCGTCAACTCGACAACTGGCAGTCGGGCAGTGAGGGCTGCGAAGAGGCCGCCGGCGTCGATCTCAGCGAGCTGATGGTGGTCACCGATCAAGATGAGCTTCCCTGACGCTTCCTCGACGAGGTCGGAGACCTGAGCGAGTTGACGGCTTCCAACCATGCCAGCCTCATCAACCACCACCACAGCACCTGGCGAGAGGCCGCCTGTGGCTTTGGTCTCGCCGAGGAGGCGGGTGAGTGTGAAGGACGGGATGCCGGTGGCGGTTTCGAATCCTGCAGCGGTCCTGGCCGCCAAAGCCGTACCCACCACAGAGACTCCCGACTGTGTTGCGAGTTCACCGATGATGGACATGACGGTCGTTTTCCCGGTCCCGGCTGCTCCGACTCCGACATCGATGGCGCTACCGGACGTGGCGAACCGGTGGACCATTGCCCGTTGTCCTTCGGTGAGCATCGGAGAGCACACCAGGGCCTCCTCCACATCCTGTTCGGGTGCGGCCCAGCGTCCCGCAGCCACTCCGATCATCGCGCGGTCGACGATCCGCTGTTCGATCGTGAGGAGTTCCGTGGTCGTGTATCGGCGTTCATAGGCGAGTCCGGGGAAGATCTCGCCGTCTCGCCGACGCATGGCTCGGACCGGTTTCGTCGAGTTGACAGCCTCGATCGTCTGCTCGAGATCGGTCTCCTCGAGCCCGGTCGGTAGATCACCGATGTCGTCGACGGTGGGATGGAAAGGGAGTATCGGAACCACATCGGAACGTCGCAGAAACATGTCCGCGGCAGCCTCTACATCGCGGCGTCTTCCGCCCTCGGGGAATGCTTCAGCGGCAGCTTTGACCACATCAGCTCGCCCGAACGTAGACGCCTGCTCAGTGAGTCCCTCTGGAGATGCCAGACGATCCAAGAGTGGTTGCGGATCCGGAACCGTGACGTCACGGTCGCGGTCGAGCATCATCGACACCGTCTCCGGAGTGATCCCCAC
>CAYUJA010000274.1:0-2072 GCA_964444875.1 uncultured Acidimicrobiaceae bacterium
GATGGCAGCAGTCCCCCTGCCGTGAGGGACGGGCGAGCTTGCGAGCCAGGGGGATGGCTAGAAGAGGGCGACGACTGCCGCTCAGGCGGCTGGATAGAAGAGGAACAGGTCCTCTGCGACGGACGAGACCGTCTCGACCGATGGTTCGTCCCAGCCGGACGGCCGCGCAACGACGAGGGCGTTCGAGGCGACGTACACACGCTCTATCGCATCGTCGGCTTCGAACAGCCGCTGTGCGAGCATCGCGCCGAACGAGTCCCCCGCGGTGGCATCGGCAAGCGAATCGTATCCCTCGCCTACCTGGCTCGTGAGGCTGCGGTTCATCGTCACGATGACCGATTCACCGACGATCTCCGTGCTCTCGATCACGATCGTCTGTCCCACTGCTCCTCCTGGTGTGCTGTTCGCACCGTGAGTGTAGATGCCGGTACTGCGTGTGGTGTCGGCAACCCGCTCTACACGCCGGGTTCGGGAGCGAGCTTGTCGGTGGACCCTACGACGTGGAGTTTCATGAGGTTCGTCGAGGACTGCTGGTTCGGGGGCACCCCCGCAACGATCACGACGCCGTCACCGTCAGACACGATGCCGCGTGCGAGAAGTTCGGTGACGGCCACCTCGAGCATCTCATCGGTCGACGGCACCCGATCTACCAGGATCGGCGTCACTCCGCCGTACATCGCCATCCTCCGATAGGTGTGCGGTTCGGGTGTGAATGCGTAGATGTCTGCATGGGGACGATATTTGGCGAGGAGCCGTGCAGACGTGCCGGACTCGGTGAAGGCGACGATCGTATCGATGTCAAGCCGCTCAGCGGTATCGACGGCAGCCTCGGCCGTTGCGGATGCGAACACACCATCGTGGGACAGTTCCGAAACACCGAACGCCCTGCCGTAGCCCGCAGACCGCTCAGCCTCCTGGCAGACGTTCGCCATCAGCTGAACCGCCCGCGTCGGGAACTTCCCGACCGCGGTCTCTGCAGAGAGCATCACAGCGTCCGCGCCATCGAGGACCGACTGGTAGATGTCTGAGACCTCGGCCCTCGTCGGGCGCGGACTCGAGATCATCGACTCGAGCATTTCGGTTGCGATGATCGACAGCCTCCCTGCGGCGTTCGCCCTGTGCACGATGTCGCTCTGTGCACCCGGCACGGACTCGATCGAGAGCTCAACGCCCAGGTCACCACGGGCGACCATCGCTCCCGATGCCTCCGCAAGGATGTCATCGAGGTTCATCAGGCCAACGGCCGTCTCGATCTTGGCGATCAGGCGGGTGGTGCCGCACACCTCGCGGAACGCACGGATGTCAGATCCGGAGTTGACGAACGACGCTGCGACCAAGTCGACACCAAGTCCGGCACCGAACGCGATGTCCTCTACATCCTTCGGCGTGATGATCGGGATGTGGGTCCGCGCACCGGGGAACGCTGCACCCTTGTGGTCCCGCAGCACACCACCACCAAGCACACGCGCGGTGATGCCCGACGGCGACACCGCCACGGCTTGCAGTTCGATCAGGCCGTCGGAGAGCACGATCTCGCCACCCGTGTCCATGGCGACGTCGTCGAGGTAGGCGATGTAGACGTTTTCGGCGTCGCCGACGGCCTCCCCGGGGTGCAGCCTGATGACGGAACCCGTCTCGATCTCCACAGAGCCATCAGGGAACGTCCCAACGCGGATCTTCGGCCCCTGGACGTCCTGCATGACGGCGATCGGAACACCGAGGTCTGACGCAACCGTTCGCACCAGTTCACAGCGCCTGGCGTGGTCGTCGAGTTCTCCGTGGGAGAAGTTCAGCCTGGCGACATTCATCCCGCGTTCGATCAGTTTGGCGATCGTCTCACGGGAATCCGTCGCCGGTCCCAGCGTCGCGATGATCTTAGTTTTTCGATGCATACCAGAACCTTAGAAGCCACAGGGACTGCGGCTTGCGTCTTCGCCGACCCTCACTCGTCACCCACCTCTGGAGTACCGACCGAACCATCACGGCGCCACCCGCCATAGGCCCGCGCGACACAACTAGATTCATCTCAACGACACGAGGACACGATGACCGCGCGAGAACGAGATATCGGC
>CAYUJA010000275.1:0-2069 GCA_964444875.1 uncultured Acidimicrobiaceae bacterium
CGAGCATGGCGAGAAGAACGATGCGATGCCGACGGTCGCGGCGACGACGATGAGGCCGATGCCGGTCGCCCCGCCGACGTCGAACTGGCGGAACACACGGAACCCGACGTACCCGGCGATGCCCACGATGAGCGTGACCACGACGAGCAGTGTCATGCGTGCCCGCAGTCGTGAGCGCTTGAGTTCTTCGCGGTCGGTTGTCATTGCCTCATCCGGGTCGGTCCGGCCATCGTACGGCTTCAACCCACTTGAAGGTCAAGGACTTTGGCGTCCAGATCCGCCATATATGGCGCCGTTGGACGCCAGAGTGCTGTGAATCAGTATGCGCCGCCGAGTTTGGTGTGATCCCAACTCGTGATCTTGTCGGGTTCGACCACGACAACCGTGTTCTTCGGGGCGAACCTGCCGAAGGCTGCTTCGAGGGCGTCGTCGTCGAGTTCGACCGGTGTGGCACCGACCATCGGGTAGCGGGCAGCGAGTCCGCCGTAGACCTTCAGAACGTAGTCGGGGTCGGTGATGAGTCGTGCGGTTCCCTTGATCATCACTCCCTGGAGTTCTGTGTAGGCGTTGCCCGCCTCCACGAGGATCGTGAGGCGAGGGTCCCGCATGAGGTTGACGATCTTCTGCGATTTCGTGAACGAGCGGAAGACGATCTTGCCGTCATCCATCACGAACCACATAGGGGCAAGATGCGGTGATCCGTCCTTGCCGATCGTCGCGACCTGGAGGATCTTCGCCCCGGAGGAGAGGAATTCCTGGGTCTCGGTCTCGTTCATGGTGATGTCTTTGCGTGCCATGCCCCCAACCTAGGACTTTGGCGTCCAAATCCGCCACATATGGCGCCGTTGGACGCCAAAGTCCAAATCGCCGGTCCGGAATAGGTCGGGGGCGTCTAGGCTTGCACTTACTGGAACGGGCACGGGCGACCTTCGGGCGGCTGAGGTCCACACGGTTCTGACGAGACATACAAGACGGTACATACATCCTCCAACCCGCAGCGGTGGAGAGAAGGGAACCGCACATGGCAGACGGAACCACCGCCAAACGCATCACCGCCCCCGCGATCTTCGCGATGAAGGGCACGTCCAAGATCAAGATGGTCACCGCATACGACGCGCCCACAGCGCGCATCGCGGACAGGGCCGGAGCGGACATCATCCTCGTCGGTGACTCGGTGGCGAACGTCGTTCTCGGGTACGATGACACGCTCGCCGTCACCATCGACGACATGGTGCACCACACCGCAGCGGTCGCCAGGACCAGGCCGAGGGCACTCGTCGTAGGAGACATGCCCTGGCTGTCGTATCACTCGTCGACCAAGGACACCGTTGCCAACGCCGGGAAACTCATCCGTGAGGGACGGGCGAGTGCCGTCAAACTCGAAGGCGGGCGGAAGCGTATCCCGATGATCGCAGCGGTCCTCGACGCAGAGATCCCCGTGATGGGGCATCTCGGGCTCACACCCCAGTCCGTGAACTCGATGGGCGGCTACAAGGTCCAGGGCAAAGAGGCCCAGGCCGCTTACGAGATGATCTCCGATGCTCACGCTCTCGCGGACGCCGGCGTGTTCTCGATCGTCCTCGAAGGTGTTCCCGACGTTGTCGCAGAGATCGTGACGAGGGAGGTCCCCGTGCCAACGATCGGCATCGGTGCAGGCGTCCACTGCGATGGACAGGTACTCGTGTTCCACGACGCGACGGGACTGGGTGCAGGTGAGTACCTGCCGAAGTTCGTCCGGCAGTACGCCAACCTGGCCGACGATGCTGTGGCGGCGCTCGAAGCCTTCTTCGCGGACGTCGAATCCGGGGCGTTTCCGTCCGAGGCCGAGACCTATCACATGCCCCGGGAGTCGGAAGAGATCCTGCGGAACCTGTCGAATCCTTCCGACCATCTCATGGCCGACGAGGCGATGGAGGGCTAGCAGACAGATCAGGAGGACGCCCTCGGGTGATGGCCGGTGTTCCCGATCCTGCCGACTCCTCGAGAACGTCAGAACCGATTGACCGCTGCGTTCGTAGTACCTGGGTAACCGGCCATCTCCGGCCGCCCTTCCAAGGAGTGCGAATGAA
>CAYUJA010000276.1:0-2068 GCA_964444875.1 uncultured Acidimicrobiaceae bacterium
GTGCTGCTCCACGGACTCGGCAAGACCGAGCGTTGCTGGACCAGCGAGGCGGATGGCTCCGGGGATGTCTTTGGATTACCGAACGCACTCGAAGCGGACGGCTTCACTGCGGTACTTGTTCGATACAACACGGGAAGACGTGTGTCTGACAACGCAAGGGCGCTCTCGATCCTGCTTGAAGAGATCGTTGCGAACTGGCCGGTGGGTATCGATGAGATCGTGTTGATCGGCCACTCCATGGGCGGACTGGTCGCCCGAAGTTCACTCCACGCAGGCGCAGCAGCGAACCATCGATGGATGACCACGGTGCGCCACCTTGTCGCCCTCGGCACTCCCCATTTCGGTTCGCCTATCGAAAAGGGCGCCCATATCGCTTCCCGGATCCTCGAAACAGCGGCCGTCAGCCGCCCACTTGGCCAGTTCATCGATGAGCGAAGCGCCGGTATCAAGGACATGAGGCATGGTGCTATCCGAGACACGGTCCGCCGTGATCAGGCCACGGACCCGAGACAGAGAGGCATCGTCGTGGTGCCACCGCTCGCAGGGGTGCGCCAGCATCACATCGCAAGCGTCGTCACGAAGGAGACCTCGCACCCTTTCGGTGCCCTCGTCGGCGATCTCGTGGTACGCGTCACCAGTGCAACAGGCGGTGCTTCCAACAGCCGTGGTCATACGGCCAACGTGCGGGTCTTCGGAGGTCTCAACCATCTCGGGATGCTCCAGGACCCGGCCGTCCACTCTCAGATCCGGGAGTGGCTCACACCGTTGCCGGGTGGACCCGAAACGGCGACATCGTGACAACGGACGAACCATCGAGGAGCGAGGTCGATGATTTCGTCGATTCAAGCGCCTTCCTCGCCGAGCTGACGGACGGAACCCGTGTCCGGATCCGGCCGATCGCACCCAAGGACAAGGACCGGATATCTGAGGGCTGGCAACACCTGTCGATGAACACTCGCTACATGCGCTTCTTGCACCCCAAGTCGTCGTTGTCGAAGCGGGAACTGGCCTATCTCACCGAGATCGACTACCAGAACCACTTCGCCTGGGGTGCGGAACTCGTCGATGAACCCGGCCAACTCGGAATCGGGATCGCTCGTTACATCCGCGACAGCGAAGATCCCACGGTGGCAGAGGCAGCGATCACCGTCGTCGATGACTACCAGCGGATGGGACTGGGCAGGATCCTGCTCCAGGCCCTGACAGAGGCCGCACAACAGAACGGGATCGAGCGATTCCGCGCCGAGGTCTCTGCGGGCAACGAGCAGGTGATCAGGTCGTTGACGAGGCTGGGCGCAACGGCAGGCAACACGGAGGACTCGGCGGTCAGCCTCGAACTTCACCTCCCGATCAGGGCTTTCGGCAGTTCCGCGATGTACGAGGCCTTACGAACCGTTGCGGCGACCCAGAGCCAGGATCGATCCGGCGATAGCTAGAGTTCGGAATGATGCACGAACGCTTCTGGCCGGTTCCCAGGCTCACGAGAATCGCCACCCTGGTGGCTGTGATCACGATCATCGCATCTGCATGCGCCACCACCAGGCCCAGCGTCGAGCAGTGGCAGCCCACCTGGGACCGCGTCGTCGCCGGGATCCCACCGCAGGAAGTCGTTGGTGAGAACCCGCCGCGCCAACTGTGTGACGAGACACTGGTCTTTCTACGCACCAGCCGTCCTGATCTGTCTCCAACGCCGGACCTCGCTGTCGATGACACGGTCAGGGAGTGGATAGACATCGCCGAAGATGCGTTCTTCGAGTGTCCGCCGGCAAGCCAGCAGGTCGGTAGCTTCGCACAGGCCTACGACCTGCTCGCACGGCTGCAAGCGGAGGTCGACCTGGTCCTCGACATGGATCGAGGCTCGTGAGCGGTCACGACGAAGCCGTTGGAGTCGCGACACCGCGCTGAAGGCTTTCGGGCACCCCGACGAGGATCAGCGCAGCGACGGCTGCCATCACCGCACCGAAGATGAACGCAGGAGCGGGACCGAACGCTGCCCAGATCCCACCAAAGACAATGCTCGCCGGCAGGGCACCGATGCCGACGGCGCCGTTGTAGTACCCGAAGGCCG
>CAYUJA010000277.1:0-2068 GCA_964444875.1 uncultured Acidimicrobiaceae bacterium
AAGTGGTGGTCGTCGGGGGCGGTGTCTGACGACTCGAAGGTTGCGATCGTGATGGGTATCACGGACCCCGACGCTCCACCGAAGTCCCGGTACTCGATGATCCTCGTGCCGATGGACGCCGACGGTGTGGAAGTCGTCCGCGACCTCAACGTGTTCGGCTACAAACATCGTGGCGGCCACGCGGAGGTCGCCTATCACGACGTCCGGGTACCTGCATCCAACATGATCCTCGGCCATGGCCAGGGGTACATGATCGCTCAGGCTCGCCTCGGTCCCGGACGCATCCACCATTGCATGCGTGCGATGGGCCAGGCCGAACGTGCCCTGTCGATGATGGTTCAGCGTGCGAAATCCAGAGAGGCGTTCGGCAAGAAGGTCTCAGACCAGGGCGTTGTCCAGGAGTGGATAGCCCAGTCCCGGTGGCGGATCGACCAGGCGAGGCTGCTCGTGCTGCGCGCTGCCTGGCTGATCGACACCGAAGGCAACCGCGCAGCACGCAGGGATGTGTCTGCGATCAAGGTCGTGGCCCCCAACACCGCTCTGTGGGTCATCGACAAGGCCATCCAGGTTCACGGAGGGATGGGTGTGTGCGACGACACGCCGCTTGCCTCGATGTGGGCGAACATGCGGACCCTCCGCATCGCAGACGGCCCAGACGAGGTCCACACGATGGTGGTAGCCCGCCGCGAAATCGGGAGATAAGGCAGCTGTCCCCCTTTCAAGGGGGACGGGCGACGAGCCCTGCGAGGAGCCAGGGGGATCAACCACGCGCCACTGCCTCCAGCACGACGACGAGCCGTCCGCGAGCTTGCGAGCCTCACCCAAAGATCTTGTGCCACCAGACCGAGAGCATGTTGGTACTCGCAGGGGGTGGGAGGGTGCCGAGGATCGCCTCGACGTGGTCCGGGGGCACGTCACCGACCAGGACGAATGTTCGGTTGCCGTCGGCCCACCGGATGCGGACGTCCTGGGCGGTCGGGATCATCTGATAGACGCCGCTGCCTGTCACGAGGGGCTTCGAGTCGTCGAACCCTGATATCGCGGTGCGCTTGGAGATGGCGAACAGCGAGAACGTGAAAAGGCCATCGGAGTAGAAACCCTGTTCTGAGCCACCAGGCCCAGGGAAGACATCGACGATCTTGTAACCAGCGAGTTCGTTCGGGAGGATCTCACTTTCGCTGTGCATGATGACCTGAACAGGAACGGATGCCATCTCTTCGGTTTCTGGATACATCCGGTACGGCTTGAAGTCGCTGAGGACCATCGTCCGAAAGATGCGGCCCTGCCCGTTGTAGGTCTCGGAGTACAGAACCGCACCAGAAAGCTTGTCGACGATCAACGTTGCTCGCTTGAGGTCCCCCTCCATGATCTCGATTCGCTCCGCCGCTCGACGCATGTGCATGATGTCAGAAACGTTTCCGATCTCGTACCGCTCGATATCGGGGGTCGTTTTCGCGGTGAGGAACGCGAGGCCTCGTGGTGTATCCCCCATCGTGACCAGCCTGCCGTTGCCAGACACAGACCACGAGGAGTTCGTTCTGACGAGTTCTCCCCCGCTCCAGTGCTCGACCAACTGGTTCGCGATCTCGATCTGGCCACCCCACACAGACTTCGTGACCCTGGTCGCGTTGTATGTCGCGTCGCGCGCTGACGTGAGGACATGCTCGATATCACCTGCATACGCAGCAGGGGCAAGCACACCCAGAGCAACCACAAAGGTCGTGCCGACGAGCACAGACCGGCCGAGCCTGGTCATGGGGAAGTACTCCCGGTCGCCACCTGGACGGCGGAAGGCACAGATGCAACCGCTGCATGGCGCGCATCGAGGTCTGCGATCGAGATCGTCGGCTGGTCGCCACCCGAGCTGAAGGGTCCTATGGTGAATGCGAGAACGACAGCAGCCACTCCCGTTGCAAGGGCGATGACCGTTGGCAGTTTGCGCCTCGACGCAGCCTTGGCCTCGCGGTGGACGTCGAGGAACGCAGGAGGCTCAACTCCGGGCAACGCCCGAACGGCGATCCGGGACCGGTCGAGGTCCGCGAGTTCCAGCCTGCATTCGGCACACGTC
>CAYUJA010000278.1:0-2056 GCA_964444875.1 uncultured Acidimicrobiaceae bacterium
TCGTACGTCTGCTCGTAGCTCACCGTGAGGTTCCTGTACGAGTCGTAGGTTGCCGCGAACATCATCACGCCGATCGCGACGGTGACGCCGACCGCGATGAACTGCCACTTCTGTCGCTTGATGTCCCGCCGCCGCTTACGCGAGAGGTAGCTCACCAGTGCAGCTCTCCAGGAGGCACGGGGTTGGCGATGGTCTCGTCGCCGACGATCCTGCCGTCTCTGAGCCTGAGTACGCGGTCGGCCATCTCGGAGATGATGGAGTTGTGTGTGACGAGGAAAACGGTGCGGTCGGTTCCCTCGGTGGTGGACTTGAGCAGGCTGAGGATGGTCCGCCCGGTTTCGAGGTCGAGAGCACCGGTCGGTTCGTCGCACAGAAGCAGCGGAGGGTCCTTGACGATGCCCCGTGCGATAGCGACCCGTTGCTGTTCGCCGCCGGATAGCTGGCCTGGGAAGTTGTCCGATCTGTCCTCGAGGCCGACGTCTGACAGCATCGCGTCGGACCGCGTGTCGGCGCTGGTGCCGGTGATCTCTGCGATGAGCGCCACGTTCTCGTGTGCGGTGAGCGTCGGCACGAGGTTGTAGAACTGGAACACGAAGCCGACGGTGGAGCGGCGATACTCCGTCCGTTCCTTGTCCGACATCGAGGCGATCTCAGCCCCGTTGACCCTGAGGCTCCCCGATGTCGCCGGTTCGAGAGCACCGACCTGGTTGAGCAGTGTTGTCTTGCCAGATCCCGAGGGACCGAGCAGGACGACGAACTCTCCGGGGTCGATCGAGAACGAGACCGAGTCCAAAGCCCGTGTTTCGGTGTCTCCCTCGCCGTACACCTTCGTCAGGTTCTGCGCGACAACGATCGGCTCGGCCATGGGTATCTCGATTCCTCGCGACGTATCTCCCACAGGTTAGACCCGGAGGTGACCCGAACCCAGGGTTCGCACGCGCCCATACGCGTACCTGAGCCCACGGAATGGGAGGTGACCTGAACCCAGGGTTCGTACGCGTGTATACGCGTACGCCAGCCCACGGAATGGGGTGGTGGTGCACTATCGTCGTGCCATGGAATCATTCTCATGGCCCGGTGTGCTCGACACACTCATGGCAAGAAACGACCTCGATCGCCAGCAGGCATCCGCAGCGATGTCCGAGATCATGGAAGGCCGCGCTACGCATAGCCAGACGGCGGCGTTCATCGTTGCGCTGCGCACCAAAGGCGAGTCGGCGGCCGAGATGGCAGGCATGGTGGATGCGATGATGGATGCGGCCGTGACCGCCGACGTCGACAACGTCGTGGACATCGTCGGAACCGGAGGGGATGGATACGGCACGTTCAACATCTCGACGACTGCAGCGTTCGTCGCTGCGGGCGCCGGTGTGCGAGTCGCCAAACACGGGAACAGGGCGGCATCATCGCCCACGGGGTCTGCGGACCTTCTCGAAGCGTTCGGATTCAACCTCGAACTAGGCCCGGAGTCCATCGTCGAGATGATCAACGAAACCGGCTTTGGCTTCTTCTTCGCTCCCCGGTTCCACCCCGCAATGCGTCACGCAGTGCCGGTGCGAAAGGAACTCGGAGTGCGCACCGTGTTCAACTTCCTTGGCCCACTGTGTAACCCGGCGGGCGCGAGGATGGCCGTCGGCACCTCCGACCCCCGCATGGCACGCCTGATGATCGACGTCCTCGACGCCAGGGGAGTGGACCGCGGCTTCGTCGTCTATGGCGAGGAGGGACTCGATGAACTCTCGATCTGCGGCCCGTCGCGCATCTACCGCCTTGTCGATGGCGAGATCACCGAGGCTGAGTTCACACCGGAGGACTTCGGGGTCGAGCGGGCGAGTATCGACGACATCGTGGGCGGTGACGCGGCCAGGAACATGGAGATCACTCGATCGGTCCTCGCAGGCGAAAAGGGCGCCCATCGCGATGCTGTGGTCATCAACGCGTCGCCGGCACTCGTCCTCGCCGGCATAGCGGACGGGTTCGTGACCGGCGTCGAGATCGCCGCAGAAGCGATCGACAATGGCGCGGCCGCCGATGTCCTGGCCAGGTCGCTCGAGAT
>CAYUJA010000279.1:0-2042 GCA_964444875.1 uncultured Acidimicrobiaceae bacterium
CGGTCACCGGCAGTATCGTGCCGATCGTGAGGATGCCGTCGACGGAAGATCCGCCGCCTGCTGTGGTCGTGGTCGCTGCTGTGGTCGTGGTCGCTGCCGGAGCCGTCGTCGTCGGAGTTTCCGCAGCCGTCGTCGTCGGAGCTTCTGCAACCGTCGTCGTCGGAGCTTCCGCAACCGTCGTCGTCGGAGTTTCTGCAACCGTGTCGTCGCCGCCGCTATTGATCGCGATAATCGCTATGACGATGATCGCCACGGCTGCGACCGCGATCCACGGTAGCCATTTCTTTAGATTGTCATCCACCTGGAATTCCTCCATATGTGTCTACGTTCGCACACAGCTAGGGACTGCGTATTTCGCCAGGGTAGACCCCTGACGGCCTACCGGCAACACGAACGTGCTGGAGGGGTACCGTTACGGTGATGACAGAGCCCAGACAGCCCCATGCCGGCCGCCAGAGACAGCGTCTGACCGCATCGGTCACGGACCTCGAAGTCACCAGACAGCGGGCGATGTTGATCGGCCTGGTCCGGTCGCGTGATGACAGGACACGGGGCGAAGCGAGCCTCGAGGAGCTTGCACTCCTGACAGATACCGCCGGTTCAGACCCGATCGAGGCCGTTCTCGTGCGGCGAGAGCGCCCGGACGCCGCGATGTTCATCGGGAAGGGAAAACTGGCAGAACTCGTGGCGATCTCACACGCCGAGGACATCGACGTCGTCGTGTTCGACAACGACCTCTCCCCCGCACAGCAGCGCAACCTCCAGCAGGCGTTCCAGTGCGACGTGGTCGATCGCGTGGCCCTGATCCTCGACATCTTCGCTCAGCACGCCCATACGAAAGAGGGCATGCTCCAGGTGGAACTCGCCCAGCTGAGATACCGCCTCCCGCGCCTGCGTGGCCGCGGTGTCGAGTTGAGCCGCCTGGGTGCTGGTATCGGAACACGGGGGCCAGGTGAAACGAAACTCGAGACGGATCGCAGGCGCATCCTCGATCGCATCCGCAAGATCGAACATGAACTCAAGGACGCGCGTCGATCCCGGATGACCCGTAGCAAACGAAGGAGAAGCTCGGGTGAACCCGTGATCGCCATCGTGGGATACACGAACGCCGGCAAGTCAACGCTGTTCAACCGACTCACCGATGCCGGCGTGCTCGTGGAAGATCAACTGTTCGCAACCCTTGACTCCACAGTTCGGCAACTCGCACTTCGCCACGGCCATGAGGCGCTCGTCTCGGACACGGTCGGGTTCGTGCGCGACCTGCCCCACGAACTCATCGAGGCGTTCATGTCCACACTCGAAGAGATCACAGATGCCGACCTTCTGGTCCACATCGTCGATGCCTCGGACGCAGACCCCGACCATCAACTCGTCTCAGTAAGGATCGTCCTCTCCAAGATCGGCGCAGATGACATCCCCGAACTCATGGTCTTCAACAAGATCGATGCCGCGGAACCAACAACGGTTCAGCGGCTACGTGCCCTCCACCCCGATGCGGTGTTCATCTCGGCAGTGACCGGGGAGGGCATCGACGAACTTCTCGATGCCGTGGTCGCAGGCCTCGATGCGCGGACGGTTGAACTCGCCCTCGAGATCCCGTACGACCGCGGAGACGTGCTTGCAGACATCCACTCGACCGGCAAGGTCACAGACCTCGAACACGGCACAACCGGTTCACAGGTGACCGTGACGATGCCCCACGAGCAAGCAGCGAGGTTCCGGCCATACGTGGCGGAGTGAGAGAGAGCAGAGAGCACAGAGCACAGAGCACAGAAGACTTCCGCTGTCGGCTGACAGCTCTCAAATCAGGTCGAGAACACCCTGGGGTGGCTCATCGCCAGGGTCGATCGGTTCGGGTGACGCTGCGGCTAGGGGTTCCGTTTTCTCCGGGACGAGCACGAGGGACACGTATCCGACCTGGATGATCAGGGCGACGACACCTGCAGACGACAGGCCGAGCGCGACCGGCCAGAACGGGAGGACCGGTATGAGCGCTCCGAGTACCCATGCGATCTGGAACATCGTCTCGGCGTTCGTGAAGG
>CAYUJA010000280.1:0-2030 GCA_964444875.1 uncultured Acidimicrobiaceae bacterium
AAGGTGCTCCTCCTCGCAGAGGATCACGAGCGCACGGCCATAAAGTCGTTCCGCAACCTCGACCATGTGATCGCATCCAATCTCGGCCAGGCGAACACGTACGACGTGTTGTGGGCTGAGACGATCATCATGAGCAAGGGAACGCTCGACCTCGGCCAGGGTGCACCTCGGGGAACCGAGGAGCATGCGGCGGGCCAGTTGACAGTTGACAGTTCACAGTTGACAGTTTCAGAATCGGAAGTGTCCGACGAAGATGAAAGTGCGGAGGTGGGCGAATGAAGAACCCTCGCGATATCATCATCGAGCCGATCGTGTCTGAAAAGTCCTACGATCTAGCTGCTCGAAACAACACGTATTCGTTCATCGTTGATCCACGGTCCAACAAGACCGAGATCAAACAAGCCATCGAGTCGATCTTCGACGTCAGAGTCGTTGGAGTGTCCACGATGAACCGCCAAGGTAAGCGGAAGCGCACCGGTGCGACCATAGGGAGACGCAAACACACGAAGCGTGCCCTTGTGACCCTCGCCGTCGGTGATTCCATCGAAGTCTTCGAGGTATAGCCCATGGGTGTCAAGAAACTCAAGCCGACCTCTCCGGGGCGTCGATTCCAGACCGTGTCGGACTTCGACACGATCACGAAGTCGACCCCAGAGAAGAGCCTCCTGGCTCCACAGACGCGGTCGTCCGGGAGGAACTCATACGGGCGTATCACATCTCGTCACCGCGGGGGAGGCCACAAGCGCCGCTACCGCATCATCGACTTTCGTCGGACGAAAGATGGCGTTCCCGCAAAGGTCGCTGCCATCGAGTACGACCCGAACCGCAATGCCCGTATTGCTCTCCTCCACTACGTGGACGGGGAGAAGCGTTACATCCTGGCCCCTGTGGGCATCAAGGTGGGCGACATGCTCGAGTCCGGCCCGCGCGCTGAGATTCGTCCAGGCAACGCCCTGCCGCTGCGCAACATCCCGACGGGTACCGTCGTGCACGGCGTCGAGCTCCGCCCTGGCGGCGGCGCGAAGATGGGCCGCGCAGCAGGTACGGCCATCCAGCTCATGTCCAAAGAGAACAAGGTCGCGTTGTTGCGTCTCCCCTCTGGTGAGATGCGCCAGGTCAGCCTCGACAGCAGGGCGACCGTCGGCCAGGTCGGTAACACGGAAGCCGAGCTGGTCAAGATCGGCAAGGCAGGCCGAAACCGCTGGAAGGGCAAGCGCCCCCAGTCGCGTGGTGTAGCCATGAACCCGGTCGACCACCCACTTGGTGGTGGCGAAGGCCGCAGCTCTGGTGGGCGTCACCCTGTGAGCCCGTGGGGCAAACCTGAGAAGAGAACACGCAAGAAGAACAAGGCGAGCGATAAGTACATCGTGCGCCGCAGGAACACGAAAGGGAAGAGGTAGACCATGGCGAGGAGCCTCAGAAAAGGGCCGTTCGTCGACGAGCACCTCTTGAAGAAGGTCGAAAAGGCGAACGCCGGAAGCGAGAAGCGCGTGATCCGTACATGGAGCCGTCGCTCGACCGTCATCCCAGAGATGGTTGGTCTGACGATCGCTGTTCATGACGGTCGCAGACACGTCCCGGTGTACATCAACGAATCAATGGTCGGGCACAAACTCGGTGAGTTCGCACCAACCCGTACCTTCCGAGGGCACACGTCCGACAAGTCAGTGAGCAGGCGATGAACGCACGAGCGCAAGCCAAGCACATCCGGCAGTCGCCGTACAAGGTGCGCCGCGTCCTCGATCTCGTACGGGGTCTCCCCGTCGATGAGGCCCGCGTCGTGCTCGAGTTCACGAACCGCAAGGCCGCAGGCACCGTCATCAAGGTTCTGGATTCGGCCGTTGCCAACGCCGAACACAATTTCGCTCTCGACGCAGACGAACTCTTCGTGGCAGAGGCGTACGCAGACGAGGGGCCGACGCTCAAGCGTTGGCGTCCCCGTGCGCGTGGCCGCGCTACCAAGATCCGGAAGCGCACGAGTCATATCACGATCGTGGTTGCAGAGACTGAGGAGGTTGCCTGATGGGGCA
>CAYUJA010000281.1:0-2023 GCA_964444875.1 uncultured Acidimicrobiaceae bacterium
AGAACATGGTGTTGTACGAACCAGTGCTGTTTTCACTGTTGGAGGAGGAAGCTTCTGGTCAGGCCTCATATGCGGGAATCGCCGGTGCTGTGCGTGATGCACATGCCTTGGTTCAAGCGGAAGACAACGATGCAGCATCCGAGCGATTCATCGACTACTGGATGGGTACCGGTGCGTGGGCATCCACGCCCCAAAAGAACCAAGCAGCGATCTCAGAATCGATCGTCAACGTGGACGGTTGGCTCAACACGCTGAGCCTCGAGCCGACGCCTCTGGAGGCGTTCCGTTCCCTCGACATGCCAGTGCTCTACCTGGTCGGAAGCGAGTCGCCTGCGTCTTCTCTCGAAGTCGCAAGGTTGCTCATATCGGTACTTCCCGATGTCGAAGTGGTCACACTCGATGGCCTCGGCCATATGGGTCCGATCACACACCCCCAGATCGTGAACGCGAGCATTGCCCGATTCCTCGAGGACGAACAGTCTCGCATCGGATAAGCACAGGCGCGAAGCGATCGATGTCGTCGCTTCGAGCCGGGTCTCGAGAGTTCACAAACGAGGAAATCGCCACGTGCGTGGGGATTTCCTCTTCGTCGGGCTGGTCAGATTTGAACTGACGACCCCCTGCTCCCAAAGCAGGTGCGCTTCCAAGCTGCGCCACAGCCCGATGTGGAACCCGCAAGATACCCCATCGCCGCCCCCACCGACAGAGCTTCTGGCGAACCGTCCGCATGTGAGGGGGCTCTATCACCACGTTTCGTGTCGTACCCGGCCGATACATTGAAGTATGGCACCACAAATCCCCCGAGAACTGCTCGATGAAGCAGCCCAGTGGAACGTCCTCCATCGCTGGGAGCGAAGCCAACTTGGCAAGGCACTACGTCGTCTCGGACTGACCTACACCGAGATCCAGGCGGTCATCCCCGTGCCAACCAGCACACTGTCCAACTGGAGCAGAGACGTTCCTCTCAACTCGGAACAGGTCGATGCCATCGTAGAGCGAACCGGACCACACAACTACGCTGGGATTCCCCGAGACACGCAGCGGAGGCGACGCCTCGAGGTCGAGACCATTCGCTCTGAGGCACGTTCATTCGCTGAGTCACATCTCGACGATCCCGTCTTCGTCGGTGGAGTCGTTCTTTACTGGGGCGAGGGTGCAAAGACCCGAAACTACCTCGACCTCACCAACTCTGATCCTGCAGCACTCAGAGCATTCGTCCGCTGGGTACGCATATACTTCGATTCGGAAGCGGAGTTCGTCCTGTCGCTACATCTACACCAAGGCAATGACGAGCCAGCGGCACGAGACTATTGGGCGAAGGCGACTGGCTTGCACGGAGTACGGTTCACCAAGACCTTCATCAAGCCTGCCGGAACAGGCCACAGGAAGAACCATCTCGAATACGGAGTGTGCAGAGTCCGCACGCTGCGGGCCGGCGATCACTGGAATCGGATCATGGTGTGGATCGACGTCGTAGCCTCACACCTGGGACCGATAGATGACCCTACTTGATACCATCGTGGGGCGGGTCGCTAGCTCAACTGGCAGCAGCAATTGACTCTTAATCAATAGGTTCCGGGTTCGAGTCCCGGGCGACCCACCAGAGGCCCCCGTTCGTCGGGGGCTTCAGTGTTTCTGCGCTACCTTGTGCAAGAATCGTCCCACACGCGGGTGTGGCGGAATTGGCAGACGCGCCAGGTTTAGGACCTGGTATCGAGAGATGTGGAGGTTCGAGTCCTCTCACCCGCACCAGCACAGGTTCCACCCCGCCCTTGCCACGCCTCGTCAGCGTGATTCGTAGGCCGCGGCGCAGGCCTGTTGGAACCCAGCAGCGTTCGTCGGCTTCCATTCGAGTTCCAGGAACCCACCGAGGAAGTTGTCGAGAAACGCTTCGCCGAGCTTGTCGACGATCCTGGCCTGTTCGGCTTCAAGCGTTTCGTACCCATCGACCTGTTCGATGATCGCTGTGTCGGCGATCGCAGGGAAGTTGTTGAAATCGTCACACCAGGCAGTCTCAGACGCT
>CAYUJA010000282.1:0-1993 GCA_964444875.1 uncultured Acidimicrobiaceae bacterium
CAGCACCTCGGTCGCTCCGAGCACCGCGAACGCGTTCGCGCGGGGAGAGGGCGATCGAAAACCTCGTTGCTCCTCGAACATGTCCAGCCCGACGGCTCGCATCCGGGCTGTCAGACCGCTGCGGCTGACCGAACCGAGTGCCCAGATCGCCCGCCCCTGGGAGTCGTCCGACCCCACGTCATCCACCCAGGAGCCGTTCGAGCTGCGTCGGTTGTGGAAGCCGCCGTCGGGTAGCCGAGCGTGTTGAAGGAATCTCAGATAGATCCGCGCGAGCTCGATGAGCTCGAGCGATGGATCTTGCTGGCGGCTCAGGACGATGAGTGCCCGAGCGTTGTCGTCTGTGCAATATCCGTGCTCTGTGCGCGGAGTGGTGTAACGAGCGTGCTCCCAAAGACCTCGATGGTCTGTCATTCGGCGCAGATGGTCGAAACGGGGCCTCGGAAGTGGGCCCGTCGTGTTGAGGTGTGACTGTGCTGCCCACCAGGCGGGGTCCTCGGGCAGTCCATGGTGCGCGGGCTGGGTTTCAGCTGACCTTGGCGAAGACATCCCGATCTTCCTGCGGCCGCGTGGCTGCTGCGAGCATTCCGGCAGCTCGATGCTGAACGACCAGCTTCGTGATCATTCGATCGTATCGGCGTCCAACATCCGACCAGTACAGGTTCGAGCCGATCAGTTTTGCCTCCGCAGCCATCCGTGCCGCCGAGGACGGATCGCCGAGGATAAAGCGGAGGGCCGCAGACAGCGCGACCGAATCGCCATGTGAGATGACGATCCCCGCACCAGTGCCGAGGAGCTCGACGGCATGCGGGAATGCGGTGGCGATGACCGGCTTGCCCGCCGCCAAGGCCTCCACTAGCACCCCCGAGGTGACCTGCTCGGTGGATTCGTATGGGAGTACGACGAGATCGGCCCGGCGGATCGCGACAGTGAGCGCGTCGGTGTCGAGGTACCGATAGTCGAACTCGACGACACCATCCAGTCCATGATCATGAACCCGGTCGATGAGGCTTTCGCGGTACGCATCTCCGTGAGAAACCCGGACCTTGGGATGGGTGCTGCCCAGGATGACGTAGCGGGGAAGCGGTCGAAGATCACGAAGGTCTGCGAAGGCATCGATCGCCGTCTCCAATCCTTTGCCGGGCCCGATGAGGCCCCATGTGAGAACGACTGGCCGGGATCCGTTCGCTAGAGGCGGCCCACTGAGGTTGTCGCTCGCGCCGTGCGGAACCACTCGAATCCTTGCCGGGTCGACCTCGTACCCGTTGACGATCCGCCGGCTCGCGGCGTCGCTCATGACGATCACCCGATCCGCGAGGGTCGCTACCTTCTCGAGAATCGACCGTTGGCTTGGGGTGGGTTGGCTGCGGACAGTGTGGAGGGTGACCAGCGCAGGGATCTCCAGGCCCGAGAGGAGATCGATGATCTCCTTGCCGTCGGGGCCACCGAAGATGCCATATTCGTGCTGCACGACCACCCCATCGAAGGAGTTGAGTGCATCGATTGCGCCCGGGAGGGAAGAGCTGTCGCCGTTGAGGTGCTCGTATACGACTTCCGGCTTCGACTCGTCCAGGCAGCTGTCCACCAGACTCACCACACCCAATCCGTCGTCTGAGCCACGTTCGTGCGCGATGGCGCCGCGCAGGGCGGCTGTGAAGGTTGCGAGTCCACAGAACGTAGGTGGATAGGAACTCAGGAATGCGATCGAAGGGAGTTCATTGTTGCGCTTCATCAGATATTCATGCTCCCAGCCTTCGCCGATGACGTTGATTGGATGCTGTGGCGGCATTTGCTCAGGTGGCCGGAGGGTGGTTACAAGGATTCCTCTGAGACGATGAGCTCGGACCGTCTTCTCTGTGAAATTCTACAGGAACCTCAGGTTACGAAAACAGGGAAGTCGCCGCGATGCCGACGGGAGTCGGTGACTATCCGATCGATCTTGGTACGCCAGAGTGCTGCGGAGCTGAGGGTCGCCATGTCACCGCAACGGTTGTCA
>CAYUJA010000283.1:0-1987 GCA_964444875.1 uncultured Acidimicrobiaceae bacterium
TCTACATCGCGTTGGCGAGCCAGGTGGCGAGGGTCTGGCCTACGACCTTGGCCTGCTCTGTCAGCTCATGCTCGGCGCCGGGCCAGTCACCCGACGGCGGGAACGGGCCCGAGAGGTCGACGTACACCTTGAGTTTCGGCTCGGTGCCTGACGGCCGTGCAAGCACCCGGCCAGATTCTCCGAGGTCGAGTTCGATCAGGTTCGTGGCTCCCAGATAGCGCGGTCTCGAGTCGGCATCGACCGAGAAATCTCTGGTACCGACCACGGGAAACCCGGCGAGCTCTGCTGGAGGACTGCCGCGCAGTGCATCCATGGCCGCGACGATCTCCTGAGTCCCTGCTGCGCCTTCACGACGGATACTCACCTGGGTCGACACCCAGACGCCGTACTTCTCGTACAGGTCACCGAGGCGGTCGAGCACCGTCTGGCCATGTGCCGAGGCCGCGCCGGCCAACATGGCGAACGCGACGGCAGCCGAGATCCCATCCTTGTCCCGCACGGTCGTGCCGACCGAGTATCCAAGGGCTTCCTCGTATCCCAGGATCATGGGGCCTTTGCCTTCGGCCTCGAGGTCGAAAGCGGCGTTGCACACCCATTTGAAACCTGTGAGCGTCTGAGCCCACGTCGTGCCATGGCGTTGGGCCATGACACCGAGCAGTGGAGACGAAACGACCGAGTTGATGGCGGTGCCGTCGCTGTTCTCCTCGAGCAGGAACTCCGCAAGCAGCGATCCGATCTGGTTCCCCGTCAACGGACGCCACATGCCGCCAGGCTCGGGCACCGACACGGCGAGCCTGTCCGTATCAGGATCGTTGGCGAGAACGAGGTCTGCATCGAGGGCGGCAGCCAGTTCGTGGGCGAGATCGAGCGCACCAGGCTCTTCGGGGTTCGGGAAGGACACCGTTGGAAACGTCCCGTCCGGCTCATACTGGCGGGCGACGGGGTGCACATTGCCGAAACCGAATCGCCGCAGAGCGGCGGTAACGAACCGTCCACCAACTCCATGCATGGCGGTGTACACGATACGAATATCACGGTTCCCCGAAACGTTCGGGAGCCACACAGCCACATCGCGAAGATACGCCTCGAACATCTCGGCATCGATCGCTGAGGCCCCTGGGTCACCGAGCGGATCTTCGGATCGTGGCACGCCATTGGCTGGGCCGACCGTAGCGATCGCCTCGGCGATCTCTACATCGGTCGGGCTGACGATCTGGGCGCCGTTGGACGCATACACCTTGTAGCCATTGTCCTTCGGTGGGTTGTGCGATGCCGTGATGACGATCGAGGCACATGCGCCAAGTGTCAAGCCGGCGTACGCGACGAGCGGCGTCGGCGTAGGTTCAGCGAAGTACCTCACGTCGAATCCAGCCGCAGTCAGCACGCCGATCGTGTCCTCCATGAACGAAGGCGATGAGGGCCGGGCGTCGCGGCCGATCGCGACGAGACGATTCTCAGGATCGGTTCTCGCAAGCAGATAGTCAGCGAGGCCCGCCGTCGTGCGGATGACCACCGCCCTGTTCATGCGGTTGGAGCCGGCCTCGACCACACCCCTGATACCTGCGGTGCCGAAGGCGAGCGCCCCCGCCATCCTCTCTGCCAGTTCTTCAGTATTGCCGCTGGCGATCAGTCGACTGAGTTCGGCTCGTGTCAGGGGGTCGGGATCCCCGTCAATCCATTCTTGCGCGCGCTGTATGAGATCGGTCATGGGGAGGAGAGTACTTGGTACTTGGTACTTGGCTTCCTCGACCAGGTACCAAGTACCGTCCTCCTGGCTGTCGGCTTCTTCTCTGGCTGTCGGCTGTCGGCTGTCGCCTGTCGACGGTGTCTGGCACGGTAACCTTTGGGGATGCCCACATACTCCACGTCGCTCTCGCCGCGGTACCGCGCTGAAACGCTCAACGCCGTCGATGGCGCCGAGTTCGATGTCGTGATCATCGGTGGAGGCATCACGGGGGTCGGATGTGCTCTCGATGCCGCGTCCAGG
>CAYUJA010000284.1:0-1986 GCA_964444875.1 uncultured Acidimicrobiaceae bacterium
GGATGGATGACCAGGGATTTTGCATCCCCGACGTTTGCGAGGTGTGAGAACACTCCGAGCCGTTCGATGAACCGTTTTCCCGCTTCGCGTCCGCCCGCAATGCCGAACGGGAAGATCGCTCCGCATCCTTTGGGGAGGAGCCGTTGCGCGAGTTCGTGATCGGGATGATCTTCGAGTTCCGGGTACACCACCCACGACACCTCGGGTGCCTGGTCGAGGAACGCAACAACCTTGCGTGCGTTCTCGACATGGCGCGCCATGCGCAGCGGCAAGGTCTCGAGACCCTGAAGCAGATAGAACGCATTCTGCGGTGCCATTGCTGCCCCGAAGTCCCGCAAACCTTCCACGCGTGCCCGGATCAGGAACGCCTGGGTCCCGAACTCGTCTGCGAAGTTCAGGCCGTGATACGACGGATACGGTTCGGTGAGGGTGGGGAACTTCCCCGAGCCTTCCCAGTCGAAGGTGCCGCCGTCGACAAGCGCACCACCGAGTGCAATGCCATGCCCGCCGATGAACTTCGTTGCGGAGTGCATGACGATGTCGGCACCGTGTTCGAATGGCCGGAACAGGTACGGCGTTGCGAACGTGTTGTCGATCATCAGCGGCAGACCGGCGCTGTGTGCCACATCGGCGACGGCTTCGACGTCGAGGACTTCGAGTGCAGGGTTGCCGAGCGTCTCGCCGTAGATAAGCCGTGTTTCGGGTCGAATCGCAGCGGCGAAGGCGTCGGGGTCGCGGGGGTCGACGAACGTTGTTGTGATCCCGGCAAAGCGTGGCAGGGTATGGGTGAACAGGTTGTGCGTGCCTCCGTATAGGGACCCGGACGACACGATGTGAGCACCCGATCCCATCAGGGTGGGCATCGCAAGGAACAACGCCGCCTGTCCGCTTGCCGTGGCTACCGCACCGACACCGCCTTCGAGGGCAGCGATGCGTTCTTCAAAGACAGCCACTGTCGGATTCGAGATCCGCGTGTAGATGTGTCCCTGGCGTTCGAGGTTGAAGAGTCCAGCCGCCTGGTCGACATCATCGAACACGTACGAGGTCGTCTGATAGATCGGGACCGCACGGGCGTGATGGTCGGCATCGGGCTCATGGCCTGCATGCAGGCTGAGTGTGTCGAAACGAAGGAACTTGGGGTCAACCATTGGTGCAGCGCACGATACACAGCCCTGTGGGCATGGTCGCTTCAAGGGCTACCGTGGTGGGTCATGGCAACATTCGAACTCTCGAAGATCGCTCCTGTCGATCGGTACAAACTGCTGACAGGCCTCGTTGTGCCTCGGCCGATCGGATGGATCGGCACGGTTGATGACGATGGTGTTCGAAATCTGGCACCCTATTCGTTCTTCAACTGCGTTTCTGCAACGCCGCCGACCGTCGTGGTGGGAACGGGACATCGAAGTGGCGCCCCGAAGGACACGCTCATCAATCTTCGTGACACTGGCGTGTTCACCGTGAGCATCGTCACCGAAGAGGTGGCCGGGGCGATGAACGAGACTTCTGCCGAGTTACCACCAGATGTCGATGAATTCGAGGTTGCGGGTCTTGATCCGGTGATGGGGTCGACCGTTGCTGCACCGTATGTCGGGCAGGCAAAGGCCGCTCTCGAGTGTGAAGTGAACCAGATCGTGCCTCTCGGCGAACCACCCACGTCGTGGCTCGTCGTTGCTGACGTGCGAATGATCCACGTCGCAGACGACCTGCTCGACGGAACTCGCGTTGACGCACAACGTCTCAAAGCGGTTGGCCGATTCGCAGGTTCTCAATACAGCACCACAGCTGACGGGCTGTTCAGTCTGATGCGCCCCGAGTAGTCGGCTGCTCGTGAATCTCGCGTCTGGCGGTCACTGCGTTGTCGTTCTCGGTGCGTAATACGCATCCTTGAACGGCCAGGATGTCGCTATCCAGTCAGACAGCGACCGGTAGACGACGGCATCCATTTCGCTGCGGCTTGCTCGCACCCAGGACCTCGTCTCGGCGTCA
>CAYUJA010000285.1:0-1980 GCA_964444875.1 uncultured Acidimicrobiaceae bacterium
AGCCGGTCGGTGCGAACCCGAAGGGATACGCAACACGTTCACCCAGCATCGTGGTCGAGGTATCGCAGTGAGACACGTCGCGCAACACGTTGGGTCTGAACTCGAGCCTGGAGAAAAGGCTCTTCGATCGTGCGAGGCTGATCTCGGCGTCGGCGGCGCCGTCGACGTAGTCGAACGGTGCGCGCGGTGTGCGTCTGCGGGCACGCCGGCGAAGGTCCTCGAGACTTGCCATGCGTCTCATCACTCGTTCCGTGTGCGTACCTGTGCGTGGTGCGGGCTTCAAGAGGGGAGCGAGTTCGCTCCAGCGGGGTGTGCGTCGTTGTGTCATGACCCTACCTTGGCACATCTGATGTGCTTCTTCCACATGCCACACGAGGTAAACCGCAATCCGATGTGCACAATCCCTAGATACGTACTAAGGTATTGACCAATAGCAGGTAAGCGTAAGCGAACCAGCACCTCTCCGAAGGTCGACGATCTATGGACCCCGGGCACCGCAGTTGGGGCAGTGCTCGGGGTCACCCCCTTTCTACACCTCCACAGAGGTGGTAGCCTCTCAGCCACACGGCAGGAGCAATAGTTTGACCGATACCTCCCTTGCATCCCCAGACGACAGTCCGACGAGAGGCGAACTCGAAAGCGAGCTTGCTGACCTGCGCACGGAACGTGACGCCGCTGTGGAGTCTGTCGACAAGGACGCACCGCTGCGGCCGTACCAGATCGAACTTCTCAAACTCCAACGCCACCTCGAGAAGAAGAAGATCCCGATGATCGTCCTGTTCGAAGGCAGGGATGCTTCGGGCAAGGGCGGGACCATCCGCCGGATCACCAGGTACATGAACGAGAAGCGGTACCAGGTGGTCGCGCTCGGCAAACCGACAGAGGAGCAACTCTCCCAGTGGTACTTCCAGAAGTACGTCGAGCAGTTCCCCGCAGGCGGTGAGATGGTCCTGTTCGACCGATCGTGGTACAACCGCTCGCTGGTCGAACCGGTTTTCGGCTTCTGCACCAAGACCCAGTACAGGGATTTCCTCAGGGGCGTCGTCGGGTTCGAAAAGGACCTCGTGCGTCAGGGATTCGTCCTCGTGAAACTCTACTTCAGCGTTGAAAAGGACGTTCAGGCCAAGCGCTTCGCCAGACGCAGGAACGACCCGCTGAGACAGTGGAAACTCAGCGAGATCGACGTCCAGGCCCAGGAGTACTGGGATGACTTCACCGAGATGAAACATCGCATGCTCGAGCGCACCTCGACGGGGTCAGCGCCGTGGACGATCGTCCGGTCGAACAACAAGGGGAAGGCCAGGCTCAACGCCTTGAAGGTGATCCTGAACGCCGTCGACTATGACGACAGGAATCCCGACCTCGACTTCACGCCGGACCCCGAGATCGTCGTCTCGGGAAAACGCGAGCTTCAACGCATGGACACCGAACGCGACACACTCGGACGCCCACGCGGCTGAGGATCCGCCGGGCCCACCTCGCCGTACCACACGCGGATGGAGGGTGGCACTCGGTGCCACCCTCCATCTCGATACGGTTGTTGTTACTCGGTGCCTGCGACCTGGCGGATACGGAAGCTCTGGAAATGGATCACCGTGGTGATGCTTGCCAGACCAAGCATGATGGCGAAGAGGTACACGATCGTACCGAAGCGCCGTGCTGCTTCGAGCCAGATGGTCCACTGCTCTGCCAGGATCTGGTCGACCCCGCCTCCCGCAATGGCGACTCCGGCGACCACGTGCAGGACGACAGCGATGAGGATGATCATCATTCCCATCATCATCCCGCCGAGGAACACCTTGGCCGTTGCCGGCATCTCGAGCGTCTTGACCTCGGAACCGATGGTCGCTTGAACCGAACCTCCGCCAACCCGGAACTCGCCGAGGATCTTCGCGATCGCGAAGGAGATCGCTGCGAACACCATGGCGAATCCGAAGAACATCGCCGCAGAGATGTACTGGCCGAAGGCCGCCACCTGGA
>CAYUJA010000286.1:0-1966 GCA_964444875.1 uncultured Acidimicrobiaceae bacterium
GCAACAATGCGGTTCTTCTCCGGACCAGGCGTCCTGATCATCGATGAACTCGGCTGTGCGCCACGAGGCGCTGATGGATCGTGCGGAGGTGAAAGGGCTCCGCCGCTGGTTGTCGTAGCAACCGGTTGAAGTTGAGGGCAGGCCGATCCCCGGGTCGGGGGTGAGGCTGGGAGCAGCCCTGACAACGTAGGGGCGGGTCGGTACCACCAGACGGCCCGTGCCCGCAAACAATGATGGAGAGGTGTAACGAGAGTGAATCAGTGGTTAAAGCCCCGTGAGTCGTCAGCGACCTGTCGAATCTGGTGGATGGGTCGCGCCGCGGTGCTGGAAGGAGCCGTATCCGATGGCCCTTCCTCTCTGGTCGTCTGTATCCCATGGACGTCTGGAGGCCTTCCCCGAGACTGCGATGTGAGGGGCGGGCGATACCGTCGGGGTAAAGCTGGGCACCGACCCCGTCAGAAACGAACATCAGTGAACGTGGGAAGCGACCCGATGTCGCCCTCACCATCCCGTATCCAGCGGGGTGGCGGGCAGGTGCGACGTCGACTGTTGGTATCGGGTCGTGGCGGAGCCGCCGTAGTACTCCGAGGCCGGGAAAGCCGGTCACATGGGGAAGGGCGGCAGCGTGGAAGCAGATGCGTGAGCGGCGAGGAGGACGCTGTTGAATAGCGGCGCACCGTGGCCTGAGCCTGATAGGGCACGAGTCCGGGTACTCGACCATCAACGCAAGCTGTATCGATGGGCGCGGGCCGAACCGGATCGCCGGTTCGGTGACGTGTTCAACTTGATCTGCGATCAGGCGACGCTTGTTGTTGCTTGGGAGCGGGTGGCAGGCAACCGGGGTGCACGCACCGCAGGCGTTGATGCCGTGACCCGGTATCACGTCGAGCGTCGCGGAGTGACACCGTTCTTGGAGGAGCTTCGCTCCTCGCTCAGGGACGGCACGTTCCGACCGTTGCCGGTCCGGCAGGTGACGATTCCTAAGAAGGGCGGCAAGGTCCGTCGTCTTGGGATTCCGACGCTGCGGGACCGGGTAGCGCAGATGGCGCTCAAAGTGGTGCTGGAGCCGATCTTTGAAGCCGATTTCTACCCGTCGAGTTACGGGTATCGGCCGGGGAGGCGAGCCCAGGACGCCATTGCCGAGATCCACCATTTCACCAGCAGGCCGTCGAACTACGAATGGGTCATCGAGGGAGACATCACAGCCTGTTTCGACAACGTCGATCACCGGGTGCTCATGCAACTGGTGGGACAACGGATCAGAGACCGCAAGGTCCTCAAACTGGTCCGGTTGTTCCTTAAGGCCGGCGTCGTCGAAGAACACGGTGGATACGCAGCGAGCCTTACCGGCACGCCGCAAGGTGGGATCATCTCACCGCTGTTAGCCAACATCTACCTGTCGGTCCTCGATCGGTACTTTGCCGAACGATGGGATACCGACATGAGTCCCTCATGGCGTCGCCAATACCGGCGACGTCGGGGGCTGGCAAATTATCGGCTGGTTCGCTACGCAGACGACTTCATCGTGCTTGTGCACGGTGACCGTTGTGACGCGGAAACGATCCGAGCCGATATCGCTGACCTGTTGGCGAGCCGGTTGAAGATGACCCTCTCGACAGATAAGACCCACATCACCCGTATCGACGACGGATTCGACTTCTTGGGCTTCCGCATCCAACGCAAGACCCGAGACAACGAACGCCTCGTCGTGCTCACCTACCCGTCCAAGGACGCCTTGGCGGCAGTGAAGACAAAGATCAAGAGAGCCACAGGGCGAGGCACCACGTCGCTCCGGCTCGAGGATGTGTTGCGGCAGGTCAACCCGATCCTTCGGGGTTGGGCGGCCTACTTCCGCTACGGCGCCTCCAAACGGACGTTCTCCTACCTCGGCTACTACGCCTGGTGGAGGATGATCCTTTGGATACGGCGCAAACACCCGCACATGAGTTGGAGACAGATACGGCGC
>CAYUJA010000287.1:0-1948 GCA_964444875.1 uncultured Acidimicrobiaceae bacterium
GTCGCGCTGCTCGATATGCCTACATGCGCAGCGATGGGACGCTCGACATCGTCATAGGGAGCCTCATCGCCGGGCTCGGCGGATATGCGTATCAGTTCCTTGCGGGCAGAGCCCTCGGCACTGAAGGGTTCGCACCGATCGGGATCCTGCTCACTGCGCACTTTCTGTCGTTCGTTGTGGTTCTGATGCCGATCGAACAGTTCGTCATTCGCAGGTTGACACTTGGCGCGCGGGGGTGGGTGGTGCCGGTTAGAGCAGTCGCCCTCGCTGCGACGACAGCGGTTGCGGCCGGGTTGGTGGTCTCTGTGTCTGGTGACGACTACTTTGCCGCGTTCACCTCCCGTAGCGTGTTCGTCCTGATCATCCTCGCCACGGTCGTTGGGCACTTCTTCTTCGCTGTGGGGCGGGGTTACCTCGCCGGGTTTCGGAGGTTCCGGTCATACGGGCACGCCTCTGCGTCTGCTTCGATGCTCAGGCTTGCTGTCGCGATCGGTGTTGCAGTTGTCGCACCGACCGTCACCGGGATTGCGTGGGCGCACGTACTCGGCCCACTGGTCATCATCTTGTGGCGCCCGTGGAAGGCGCCGCATCGTGTGGGGAGCGATACCTACGGAGCGGTCGATACCACCGAGGAGAAGGGCCTCCTGACGGGTCTTGTCCTGGCAGCGGCGGCATCCCAGGCGCTGCTGCTTGCGGGCCCACTCATCGCGTCCAGGTTGGGCGCGACCAAGGTGGAACTGTCGATCCTCTATGCGACGCTGCTGATTGCGAGGGCGCCGCTGACGTTGGGCTACAACCTCATCGCTCGCATCCTCCCGTCATTCACGCAGATGGCTGTGCGTGGTGAACGTCGGGAACTGCGATCATGGGCGAGAGGCATCGCCGTTGCATCGGTTCTATTGTCAGTCGTCGGCGGTCTGGCGGGTGCGGTGCTCGGACCGCTTCTCGTGGGTGTGGCCTTCGGCTCAGATTTTTCACCCTCCCCATTCGTTGCAGCAGTTTCCGGTGTAGGCGTCGTGCTCGCGGCGGGAGGGTTGTTCATCGGCCAAATCCTCGTCGCAAAGGGTCAATCTCTCAGGCTTGCGATTGCGTGGCTCGCGGCCCTGATCGCTGCCGCCGTTGTGGTGTCTCTTCCATTCGACGATCCGGTCGTCCATGTCGTCGTGGCGTTTGCGGTTGGGGAGATCGTGGCCCTCGGTACTCTCGTCGCTGGTGCCTTGATTCGAGATGCAGACGAGACCGAGATCTCACATGGCTACCTCGTCGTCAAGCGGTCGCTCGACATTGGCGGCGCAATGGTCGCTCTCGTGCTGGTCGCGCCCGTGATTCTTCTCGCAGCCTTCGCTGTGAAACGTGACTCGCCCGGACCGGCCTTCTTCAGACAGAGACGTGTGGGGAGGCAGGGTGAGGAGTTCTGGATGATCAAGCTGCGAACGATGATCTTCGATCAGGACGAAGCAGTCTTCAAGCAGCATCTCGAGTCGCTCCGAAGGGCGGACGCGGACGACACCGAATACACGATCAAGATCGATGACGATCCGCGCGTAACCAGGGTCGGAGCGCGCCTGAGAAGGTGGTCGATAGACGAGCTTCCCAACTTCGTGAACGTGCTGAAGGGATCCATGTCTCTTGTCGGGCCGCGGCCGCTGGTCGTTGAGGAAGCCGAGCTCATCGGTCTCGATCATCCACGATTCTCGGTCAAGCCGGGAATCACCGGTCTTGCCCAGATCCATGGACGCGACTCGATTGCACTCTCCGAGCGGACCGAGTGGGACAAGCAGTACGTTGAGAGTTGCTCGACGAAGCTGGATCTGGAGGTCATGTTCGCAACGGTTGGAGCGGTTTTCGTCACTCCAGGTGACGAAGGCGCAGAGGAATAGGGGAGATGACGCGTTGTTGTACGCACCATGAGTGATCCCGTATCCACCCGTCTCGAGCTATCCGATCC
>CAYUJA010000288.1:0-1946 GCA_964444875.1 uncultured Acidimicrobiaceae bacterium
CGAGCTTGCGAGCCAGGGGGATAACGCGCAGCCGCGAGAGCTTGGGCCGCGTGGTTGATCCCCCTAGCTCCTCGTAGGACTCGTCGCTTATCCCCCTTGAAAGGGGGATGGCTGTTCCGTCGGCTGTCGGCTGCTTCTTGGCTGTCGCCTTCGCGTTATCCCCCCCTTATGGGGGACGGGCGAGGGTTCTTCCACTGGGGCGCGAAACTGGTTACCCTACGAACATATGTTCGTTCTAGGCATCGACCCGGGGCTCACGCGCACGGGTTACGGCATCATCGAATCGTCTGGTGGCAAGAGTCGCGCCGTGGCCGCTGGCGTGATCCGCACCGACCCGGGCGCTCCCACTGCGATGCGTCTCGTGGAACTCGGTCGTGACATCCAAGGCGTTCTCGACGACTATGCGATCGACACGGCCGCCATCGAGCAGGTGTTCGTCAACCGCAACCGGGGGACAGCGATGGCCGTGGCTCGGGCGTCTGGGGTCGTGATGGCCACCATTGCATCGCACGGTGTCGAGATCGCTGAATACACGCCGTCGCAGATGAAACTGGCCATCACCGGCTCAGGTTCGGCTGACAAAGATCAGATCGCAGCCGTACTGGCGATGCGCCTGGGTATGGGGAAGGTTTCGGGCCCCGCCGACGTGGCAGATGCTCTCGGCATTGCGCTGTGTCACCTTCAGCACACGGGCCGCCACCTTGCAGGAAGGCCATCATGATCGGACGGCTACGGGGAGTGCTCGTCGACAAGTCCGACGGGTTCGTCACCATCGACGTCGGGGGTGTGGGGTACATCGTTGCTGTGACACCGCGCACGCTTGCGGGCCTTCCACCGCTGAGTGACGAGGCGGTGTTGCACACGCATCTGCACGTGAGGGAGGACCAACTGTCGCTCTTCGGCTTCGATACGCCCAGCGACAAGGACCTGTTCTCCCTGCTGCTCGGGATATCGGGTGTCGGGCCGAAAGTGGGACTCGCGATACTCGCAACGATGACTCCGGACCAGTTACGCACGGCTGTCGTCTCAGGCGACACCCATGCGCTCACGGCGGTACCCGGCATCGGGAAGCGCAGCGCTGAGAAGCTGATGGTCGAACTTCGCCCCAAGATGGAGGCATCGCTCGATAGCTCAACCGGGTCAGGGCCGTTGGCTGAGGTTCGGGAAGCGCTTGCAAGCCTCGGGTACGCACCGGAAGAGATTCGAGATACGCTTGGTGGCATGTCAGACGATCTATCGGTCGAAGAGATGCTGAAACGATCCCTTCAGCTGCTCGGCAAGGGGCGCACGACATGAGGGAAGAGGGCCTCCTCACGACCGCGCAGACTCCGGAGGACATCGAGGTCGAGATCGGCTTGCGGCCTCGAAAGCTCGACGAATTCGTCGGACAGGAAGCACTCAAGGAACGCCTCTCGATCCTGATCGAAGCCGCTGCAGGCCGCGGAGAGTCGGTCGACCATCTCCTCTTTTCGGGTCCGCCAGGGCTCGGCAAGACGAGCCTGGCGGCGATCGTCGCCGCGGAGATGGGCGCTGCGTTCCGGTCCACATCCGGCCCTGCACTCGACAGGCCCGGAGATCTCGCTGCGGTGATCACGAACCTGGAACCAGGTGATGTCCTGTTCATCGACGAGATCCATCGGCTCCCCCGCCAGGTCGAGGAGGTCATGTACCCGGCCATGGAAGACGGTCAACTCGACATCATCGTGGGGAAGGGCCCTGCTGCGAGGTCGATAAAGATCGATCTTCCACCGTTCACGCTCGTTGGTGCCACGACCAGGGTGGGCAGGGTCGCTCCGCCGCTTCGTGATCGATTCGGGTACGTGGCGAGACTGGACTACTACGGGAGTGACGACCTAGCCGCCATCGTCGAACGCTCTGCCCACCTGCTCGATACGAGCGTCACCGATGATGGATGCCACGCCATTGCGCGACGGTCGAGGGGAACT
>CAYUJA010000289.1:0-1916 GCA_964444875.1 uncultured Acidimicrobiaceae bacterium
GTGTTGGGAAGTCGAGCTCGTCGCGCAATTTCGCTTGCTGCGCGATCCCCTTCCTGATCGCGAACGCACCGATCGTTCCCGCTCCGACACCAGCGAGTAGACCAACGGTCGTTCTCTCTTTGGAGTCTCGCACGGCCGTCACGACGGCGGCAGACGCAGCGCCTGCGCCGACGAGGTGCGTGATCGATCGTATCGGGGCCATGGGCGCGGGTTCGGTTGCGGACCGTGGAATGACGTACTTGGTTCCGATTCCTGCGACGGTGATTCCAGAAAGGATGGCGGTGTCGATCCATCCGCTACCGGTTCGCGCCGAAGCAGCGTATATCGAAGAACCGATCGCCCAGCCAGCAGTGCCGGACGCTCCAGATAGCAGCGCCTGGTGCGGGGTTGCCCGCGGCATGAGCGACGGTCGGAAGGACCTGACGATCGATGCTCCCGCCAGCGCGGCTCCCGCCCAGACGTCGGGCCTGCGCATCCACAGTTCTGCGGGGTCCGCTGCCATGGTTCAGGGCGTGAGGGAGCGCACAGCGTCGAGTTGTTCGGCGAAGGCGGCGCTTGCGTCGTCGAACTCCTGAACTGCTGCCCGGCGCAAGGTGCCGTCGTCCGGGGCTTCGAGACCAGCGATCACGGCCGTTGCTTTCGCAACGAGATCCTGAGCCGCGACCTCGGTATCGGGCCACTCGAGTTGGTACGTATCTGGAACGGTTGTTGCGGCGACCTGATCTGCGAGATTCTGGGAAGAGTCGCGAACCTCGGTGAACTCGGTCCTCGCTTCGGCGAATTCGATCTCGCGGGCCTCCCACTTCGTGTTCGTGTCATTGAGTTGCACGAGATTGTCGGCTGCAAGAGCTTCGAACCGGTCGACCTCAGCAAGGAAGGCGACGACATCTGACGGCAACGTAGACGTTGTCGATGTGTCAGGGGTCGTCGCCGTTGATGTCGCCAGCGTTGTCGTTGGTGACACCGTGATATCAACAGGAGGCAGTGCGTTCACGAACACATACGTGAACCCGATCAGCGCTGCGATCACGATCGGGAGTATGTACCTGCCTGGCTTTGGATCCTGTCTGCTCACGTCCGGGAGTTTAGGCTGAATCGAAAGACCAAGGCATTGCCGCTACGATCGACGCATGGAACTCACTCGAAGCGTCGCTGTCGTCACCGGAGGAGCCGTCCGGCTCGGTCGAGCTATCTGCCTCGGTCTTGCCGGCGAGGGCGCAGCGGTGTTCATCCACTACAACCGTTCGGCCGGCCCCGCCGAAGATCTCCGAGACGAGATCGTCGCCGCCGGAGGACGCGCCGCGGTAGGTTCGGGTGACCTGTCCAACCCTGGCACGGCTTCGGAGATCATGGCGGCGGCGATGGACGCGCTTGGTCCCGTGTCGATACTCGTGAACAGTGCCTCGGGTTTCCCTACCGACACCATCATGAACGTGACGCTCGAGCGGTGGCGCTCGACGATGGATCTGACGCTCGGTTCGCCACTGTTCCTCACCCAGGCGTTCGCCGCCCAGGTCCCCGCCGACCAACACGGTGCCGTTGTGAACGTGACGGATATCAAGACGATGCGCCCCTACAAAGAGCATCTCTCGTACATGCTCGCCAAGGGCGGAATCGATACGCTCACCAGGGCATCCGCCCTCGCTCTCGCCCCGAACATCAGGGTGAACGCGGTTGCACTCGGCGTGATACTGCCGCCACCGGGCGAAGGGGAGGACTATGTCAACGCTCTCGCCTCGGACCTCCCGCTTCAACGCGCCGGTGGCGCGCAGGTCGTAGCGGACACGGTCGTCTTTCTGGCCAAGAACGACTTCATCACCGGTGAGATCATCCACCTCGACGGTGGAGCCCTCTTGACCTGATCAGCCATCAGCCATCAGCCATCAGCCATCAGCCATCAGCCATCAGCCATCAGC
>CAYUJA010000290.1:0-1895 GCA_964444875.1 uncultured Acidimicrobiaceae bacterium
GACACCTTGGAGAAAGAACCGCAGCCAGCCCTCCCAATCCCCGTGGGTGCGTACACGCCCGAGCCGGTCGTAGTACTCCGTCCGGTTCGCTCTGAGAAACAGGCTGAGATACAGGAGCGGTGCCGCCAACGCTCCCTTCTCGATGAGGAGGAGCGTGATCAGCAGCCGTCCGACCCGCCCGTTGCCGTCGAGGAAGGGGTGGATCGTCTCGAACTGCACGTGGGAGAGCGCCGCTTGGACGATCGGCGGTATCGAGCCGTCGTTGAGGTAGACCTCGAGGTGTCTGAACGTCTCGTGCAGGTCGTCGGGGTGCGGGGGGACGAACGTTGCAGTGTTGAGGGTGCATCCTTGCGGGCCGATCCAGTTCTGCGATGTTCTGAAGTGGCCCGGGTTTCGTTCTTGGCCTCGTACGCCCGTAAGCAGTTCTCGGTGAATCTCTCGAATGAGACGCCCCGAGAGAGGGAGCTCGTCGAGGAGTTCGATGCCTCTGTTCATCGCCTTGACGTAGTTCACGGTTTCAGCGATGTCTGTGGGCTGCTGTACCCCGGGGATGGCTGCTTCGAACGCGAGCACGTCGTCGAGGCTCGATTGGGTGCCTTCGATCTGGGAGCTGAGGACGGCTTCCCTCTTGACATACATCGCGACGAACAGGTCATTGCTGGGGAGGTTGCGGGCAAGCCCGTCGAGGCGGCCGACCGCACGGTCTGCATCCGAGAGTTCCTGGACCAGTTCATCGTTCCACTCGATCGGCGGATCAGGTGGCAGCGGCTTGGGCAGGAAAGACCGATAGCCGGTTGGCTGTTGGATGTAGGTGCCCGCTCGATCGGTCATGGTTCTGCTATTCCAGTGTGATCATGTTTCGTGCACACATCATAGCCAGTATTCCAGTAATCAATGTGTATCTAGAATAACAGACAGAATCTGGTCCCACTATTCCAGAAGAGGGACTCACCAGCCCTCCAGGGGGCGCTCTGAGCGCATGTCGACGTCCATCTCGGTCAGGTCGAAGTGCTCGGGGTCGTAGTCGAGGGGTACGAAGTCACGCAGGTCGGCGTTGGCGGGGTTGTTTGGGTCGGCGATCACTTCGAGGATGTTCGCGTAGCCCGGCACACCTCCACAGTCCTCCGGTGGACAGGCGCGCTTCCCGGCGAGACATCGCGGATAGAGGACGGCGGCCTCGACGGGGTTGATTGCCTCGACCACGACGTTGTGCACCCACCCGTCGCCGAAGTCGTAGTCGAACCGCATCTTCGACTCGACGAACGGCAGCACCGCGCTCAGGCGGAACTCTCCCTCGTCAAGTTCGTCCGTGTCCCAATCGGGATCCGGTGAGCCATAGGTGACGCCATCGATGTCGTACATGTGGAGATGGCCGCCAAGCCACCCCATCGCCGCTTCGAGGACGGGTGAGAGCTCCCCGAGCGTGATGTCCGACGGCACCTCGATACGCCGCCAGATGGGAGGCCTGATGCCGCGCAGGGTGATCTTCAGTTGATGAACTGTGTTGCTCACGCCGGTCACCACTGTTCCTTGGGGCGGGGATTGCGCATGTGTAACTCGGCTCTCTTGGCATGGAAGGCATCGGGGTCGAAGTCGGGGCCGAGCCATTCCATGATCTCGTCACGATCGACGAACTCGGGCTGGTACTCCGGGTCGTCGAGCATGGCGAGGATCTCCATGTACCCCCACGACCCGCCGCAGTCCTCCGGCGGGCAGGCACGCGCACCGTCGTGGAGAACCGGGTATGTGACGCCGGGCTGCATGGTTCCTGTGTCCTGAACGGTGATCGTGTGGTCCCAACTGTCGCCCCAGTCGTACATCCACGAGATCGTCGAACCCTTCTTCGGGAGGGCTTCGCTGATGATGACGTTCTCTTCGTCGTCGCCGACGGTCTC
>CAYUJA010000291.1:0-1876 GCA_964444875.1 uncultured Acidimicrobiaceae bacterium
CGAGGACGAGCGGCCGCCGAGGATCTACCTCGACGATGACATGGCAGCCCACGTGAAGGACCACTGGGGCGAGTACTTCGGGTGAGCGGTCCGTCACACAACGACAGGGAGTCCACAGCGTGAGCGAACCTGTCGGCGGCATCATCTTCGACATCGACGGCACGGTCGCCAGGGGGCGCCAGGTACTGCCTGGCGCCCTCGAGACCCTCGCGGAACTCCGTCGTCGCGACATCCGGTTCGCCTTTTTCACGAACGACAACTCCAAACCGATCAGGTCCTGGGTAGAGCGACTCGGTGCCATGGGTATCGATGTCGGCAGGGGTGAGATCGTCACGGCTGCCGTCGTCGCAGCTGAGGTCATGGCGGAACTCCACCCGCAGGACCCGATCCTCGCTGTTGGCGACACCGGGCTGCTCGAGGCGCTCGCGGCCAAGAACCTCGACCTCGTCGATTTCGAAGATGCGCAACGTGCTGCGGTCGTGGTCATGGGGAAGGATCCAGACTTCGGTCAGAACCGGCTGGCGATCGTGTGCAACACCATCTGGAATGGGGCAGAGTTCTTTGCGACGAACTACGACGCCCGGCTACCGGTTGCGGGAGGGTTCGCCCCAGGGACCGGTGCCATGGTGAAGGCGGTCGCCTATGCAACCGGCGTGGAACCGGTGGTGACGGGGAAACCTTCGCCGTGGTCTGGACGGATGGGCATGCGGGTCCTCGGTGTTGCTCCAGAGAACGGGATGGTCGTTGGTGACCAGATCGCTACCGACATCGCCATGGGGCGCAATGCCGGAATGGCCACCGTTCTCGTCCTCACAGGAAGCAGCGATGTCTCCGACGTCGAGGCTCTGCCGCACCAGGAGCGACCCGATGCGGTGATCGCAGGCATCGGTGATCTGGTTCCCTGGCTCGATGAGCACACGGGTGGCTCGTCGTCGCCCACGGGCTGATGGTCGGCGCTATGGTGAACGTCAGATTCCGGACGGCCTCATGGGAGAAGGCCGGAACGCAGACGGGGCTTGTTGGCCACGTCGAAGAAAGGTCCATCGAGGTATAGGAAGGCGACGACTATGAAACATTCATGGCTCATCAAAGTGAGCTTGTTCCTGGCGCTGGCGCTCGTGATGGCTGCATGCAGCTCCGCCGCAGACGATTCCGCGACAACGACTGCAGCGCCCGCAGCAGAGGCGACCACGACAGCCCCTGCCAGCACGGAACCGGTCAAGATCGGCATGCTGACGTCGCTGACCGAGACATTCACCCCGTGGGGTATCTCGGTCAAGGACGGGATGCGGCTCGCGGTCGAAGAGATCAACGCCGCAGGCGGTATCGACGGGCGACCGATCGAACTGCTCGAACGCGACGACCAGTCGGACCCTGAGGTAGGCGCCGCCGGCCTGGAACGACTCATCGAAGATGGCGCTGTCGCAGTCGGCGGCATCATCTCGAGCGGTGTAGGCCTGGCAACGGCGAGGATCGCAGAGGAGCTGCAAGTTCCGCTGTTTCTCGTCAAGGCCGGCGCCGACCCCATCCTCACGACGGATAGCCGATACACGTTCCGCACATGCCTGCCCGCTGCATCCATGATCGCCGGTCCTATCGAGCAGTACGTTGAGGCCGAGGGGATCACCAAGGTCGGCTCGATCGTCGCGGCCTACGCCTGGGGCGAAGCCGTACAGGGTGCGCTCGAGTCAGAGTTCGCCGACGTCGATGGAGTGGATCTGCAGATCGAGGTGGCCCCGGTGCCAGAGAAGGACTTCTCGACGTATCTGCGGAAGCTCGACGAGTTCGGTGCTCAGATCATCGTCGCCACAGGCCATCCGCCAGGAGGCGTGTCGATCACGAAGCAGACCGCGGACTTCGGGATGGAGGGAGTGGT
>CAYUJA010000292.1:0-1872 GCA_964444875.1 uncultured Acidimicrobiaceae bacterium
CGGCGCTTCCGCCTCTGCTTGGGAGGCTTGGCCACGGCGGTCTGGGAACGGGGAACCGCCGGTGCCTGAGGTGCGTCGACCTCGGGAGTGGCTTTGGCGACACCATCACCCTTGGTGGCACGTCGTTGCTGGCGTTCCCACTCGGGTTCACGCTCCTTCCACCGGGCGAGGATCGGGGCCGCGATGAAGATCGATGAGTAGGTCCCGACGGCGATTCCGATGAAGAGGGCCAGAGCGAACTCCTTCAGCGTTTCGGCGCCGAGAGCGAGGAATCCGACGAGCAGGAGTGTTCCGACGGGGAGGAGGGACGTCAGTGATGTGTTGATGGACCGCATCAGAACCTGATTTAGCGATAGGTTCACAATGCCTGAGATCGTGGACCGATCGCGGAGTTCATCAACGTTCTCATTGACCTTGGTGAACACCACAACAGTGTCATAGAGCGAGTAGCCGAGAATCGTCAGGACGGCGATAATCGTCGCCGGTGTCACCAGAAACCCGATGAGGGCATAGAGCCCGCCGGTGATGACGAGATCGTGGAAGAGGGCGGAGAGTGCAGCGACCGCCATCTTCCATTCGAACCGCCACGTTATGAACAGAGAGATGACGACAAGGAACACAATGAGGGCCTCAACGGCCTTTCGTGTCACCTCCGCCCCGAAGGTCGGACCAACTGCCGACACATTCGCGTTGTTCATGTTCGTACCCGCAGCATCTGCAACGGCTACGACGAGGATGTCCATTTCGTCGGCTTCGAGAGCCTCCGTCTGGACGGTGACGAAACCATCGCCCGTCACCTGGACGCGAGCGTCCGCATAGCCGATGTCTCTCAGGTCTGCTCTGATCTCATCGACTGCGGCACCGGCCTCGTTCTCGACCGTGACGATGACCCCGCCGGTGAAGTCAATGCTCAGATTGAAGGGCCTCACCAGCATGATGACGATCGAGGAGGCCACGAGAACGAGCGATATGATCAACGTGCGCTTCGATGCCCCGACGAAGTCAAATGTGGTCTCGCCCCGATACATGCGCGAAAGCACGTTCATGATGCCAGCTCCAACTCTTCGGACACGTCGGGGCGGTCTTTCTTGCCCATGGCGCTCCTGACGGAGAACACGCCACCGTCGGCCAGCGGGCCTCTTGCCAAGAGATACACAGCAGGCCTTGCGAAGAGGTATGCAACGACTACGTCAATCACGGTTGCGAGACCCAGTACCAGCGCGAATCCCTTGACCTGCCCCACTGCGAGCATGAAGAGCAGGACGGCAGCCACCAACGTGACCGTGTCGCCGGTCAGGTTCGTTCGGAACGCACGATCGAATGCATGTGCTACAGCCGGGCGGAGCGCTCGGCCGTGCCGGTACTCCTCTTTCGTGCGTTCGAAGTAAACGATGTACGAGTCGAGTGTTATCCCGATCGAGACGATCACGCCGGTCACGCCCGCGAGCGTCAGGGTGGTGCCCTGTGTCTCGCCGAGGAGGATGATGATGCCAACGAGGAGCGCCCCGAACACGCCGAGACCAAATATCGCGACGAGTCCGAGGGACCGGTAGTAGAACAACATGTAGGTTCCGACGAGGATCAGGCCCGCGAGGCCGGCGAGTAGTCCGGCGGTGAGGCTGTCCTCTCCAAGTGTTGCCGACACGGCCACTTCACGCTCACGTTCAAAGTTTGTTGGAAGCGCGCCGTACCGAAGGATCGCAGCGAGATCCTGGGAGTCCTGTTCGGCGTTTTCGCCGATGCCAACGGTGATGATGACCGCGTTCGGGTCGAGCCCCTCGGTCGGGAGTACTTCGGGTGCGACTGCCGGTGCAGACGAAACGACGCCGTCAACGACGATCGCGAGTTGCCTTCTCGGGTCTCCGACCGGGA
>CAYUJA010000293.1:0-1857 GCA_964444875.1 uncultured Acidimicrobiaceae bacterium
GATGAGGCGCCAAAGTACATCTTCGTGTTCGGCGCAGACCACATCTACCGGATGGACCCAGACCAGATGCTCGAGCATCACATCAACAGCGGAGCAGGCGTCACGGTCGCAGGCATCAGAACGCCGATCGATCAAGCCTCACAGTTCGGCGTGATCGAAAAGGGGCCTGCATCGTCGATGATCACAGCCTTCAGGGAGAAACCTGACGATCCGGTTGGGCTTCCCGATGCCCCGGATCAGGTGCTTGCCTCGATGGGAAACTACATATTCACAACCGAAGTCCTCGTCGACATCTTGAACGCAGACGCGGCATCCAACCGTTCAGGACGCGACATCGGGGGTGATCTCATCCCTGCGCTCGTCAAGAGCGGTGATGCACACGTATACGACTTCATCGACAACTTCGTCCCGGGCGAAACACCACGAGACAGCCATTACTGGCGGGACGTTGGGACGCTGGACTCGTACTACGAAGCGAACATGGACCTCGTCGACCCCCACCCGATATTCAACCTCTACAACACGGAATGGCCCGTCTACAACGCGAAACGCACCCTTCCCCCTGCCAAGATCGTCGCCCACGGAGAGTTCGGTGCAGGGAGAGTGTCGAACTCGATCATCTCCCAGGGGTCGATCATCACGGGTGCGGTTGTGGAGCACTCGGTGATCTCCCCGAACGTTCGCATCGAACCCGGCGCCGTCGTCGAGAATTCGATCCTCTTCGATGACGTGATCGTCGGGCCAGGCGCCGTGGTGAAGAACGCGATCCTCGACAAGAAACTGGTCATTCCCCGCGACCGCCAGATCGGGGTCGATACCGACCGCGATCGTGAGGAGTTCACCGTTTCTGACGCAGGCATCGTGGCGATCGGAAAAGGCGAGAAGATCAGCTACAACTGAGGCGCTGCTGACGCAGCGCAGACCGCTCGCAGGCTCGCTTCCAGACCGCTCGAAGACTCGCTACCGGACCGCTTCGCTTTCAGATCGCACCGGAGCGCCTGTCTGAAAGCGAGCCTGCGAGCGGTCCGTCAGCGCAGCGGTCCGTCAGCGCAGCGGTCCGCGAGCGCCAGCGAGTTCCTCGTATATCTCTATGTGGTGGCGGGCGGGTTCCTTCCACGACCAGTCGGTGTTCATGCCTCGCAACTGGATATTCCTACGGCGTTTCGGGGTCTTCCATGCACGTACTGCTCGGTGGAGGGCGTCGAGAAAGCCGGCTGTGTCGGCGGAGCGCGCCACGAACCCGTTACCGATCCTCCGTTTCTCGTCGGCGTCGGTGACGGTGTCGACAAGTCCACCAACGGCAGTGACGACCGGGATCGTGCCGTACTCCATCGCCTGCATCTGGGCAAGGCCACACGGCTCGAACCTCGATGGCATCGCAAGGAGATCCACTCCAGCAAAGATCTGATGCGCGAACGCCACGTCGTACCCGTCGCGAAACGCCACGAGTTCGGGGTTCTCTTCCTGGAGATACCTGGCGTAGTCGGCAAGCCCCTTGTCGCCGGAACCGAGCAGAACAAGCCTGAAGGGCATCAACTCACCGAAGCGCACGGCGTCGAGGACGTAGTCGATCCCCTTCTGCTCGACGAGTCGGGTCACGACACCAACGATCGGACCGCCGGTATCGACCCACCCGACCGCATCGAGGAGGTCCCTACGGCACACAGCCTTGTCCTCGATGCTCTTTGGACCGTAGTTCCGGGCGATCAAGGCGTCAGTAGCGGGATCCCACACCGAGGTGTCGATTCCGTTGCGGATACCGACGAGGCGATCCCCTATGGCCACCAACTCCTCATGCAGGCCAGATCCCCCATCGGGGCGTCTGATCTCATCTGCGTAGTTCGGGCTCACCGCGAT
>CAYUJA010000294.1:0-1856 GCA_964444875.1 uncultured Acidimicrobiaceae bacterium
GCCGTATATGGCGCCTATGGACGCCAAAGTCCAAGGCGACCCTCCACCAAATGGATGAGGGGGTGTGCCCGGATGACCGACTGGTGCTGGCGGTGTTCCTGGGAGACGATGCGCCCAGCTAACCACCTTCACAAGGAGTCTCGCAATGCGGAATCGCTTCATGGCCCTGCTCGCCCTTTCTGTCGCGCTCGTGCTCGTGTCTGCGGCCTGCTCCGTCAGGAGCGTCCAGGACGACGCCGTCGTACTCCCCGGCGCTGCAACCGCTGCGGCTGAGGAAGGTGCTGGTTCGGCAGATGGTGAGAATGTGGTGACCGTGACACTGACCGAATTCGCGATAGAGATGTCGCAGACCGAGTTCGAGGTCGGAGTGGACTACCTGTTCGAGATCACCAACAATGGCAGCGTTGCACATGAGTTGATGTTCATACATCCAATGGACTCCGACAGGAACCCGAGCATGGAGGAAGTCGACGAGATGGCAGTCGCTTTCTTCAGCGCAGACGATCTGACACCGGGCGCCACCGTTTCGGGGATCGTCTCGTTCGACACGCCGGGCGTCGAAGGCCTCGAGGCAGCGTGTTACGTCCCAGGCCACTATCAGGCAGGGATGTTGGAGCCCATCACGGTCACGGGCTGACAGCGGCCGGTGTTTCGGCGAGACGATGTGTCCGGGTGGATACGTTGAAAGGGAGTCTCGCAATGCGGAATCGCTTCATGGCCCTGCTCGGTCTCTCTGTTGCGGTCGTGCTCGTGTCTGCGGCCTGCTCCGTCAGGAGCGTCCAGGATGACCCCATCGTGCTTCCCGGCGCCGCGATTGATCAGGCCGAGGAAGCCCCTCTGCCGGCAGGGGTCGATCGCGCGGTGGATGTGGAGTTGTCTGATTTCGCGATCACAGCTGACGATCTCGAGTTCCTTCCCGGCGAAACGGTGCAGTTCAACGTGTCGAACGCAGGTGTCGTCGAGCACGAGTTCAGGTTGTCGAACCAGGATCGTGTCGATGAGACCAGAGAGAGTACGGATGTGGCGACGATCGCCGATGAGAGCGAGCCTGAGGACGCGATCCTGTTGCTCGCCGGTGGTGAGAGTGGCACGATGACCTTCACGTTCCCCGACAACGTGGAGGACTACACGATGGCTGTGTGCCTGGTTCCCGGTCATTACGAAGCAGGTATGGCGACCGACCTCTCGTACGGAGCGTGACGTGGCACGAGGCGACAGTACTAGCCGCACGGATGCGGCAACAATGAAGACAGAGAGTTCACATGGGTAACAAGAAGAAAACGAAATCAGCACCGACCGCACACAAGATGCCAGGCGAATCGCCGTGGCCGAAGCGGATCGCCATCATCGCCGGTGTTTCGCTGGTGGTCGGCCTGGTCGCGGTCGTGTTCTTCACGAAACCTGAACTGCGTGGAGTCCCCGAGGGAACCGAAACCCAGACAGTTGGTGAACCCGTTCATGTCGACGGTCAGATCCATGAGGACGGTGAGGTTCCCGCCGGCGGACCTCACAACCCGATCTGGCAGAACTGCGGCTTCTACGGTGAGGAGATCAACTCCGAGAACGCCGTGCACTCGCTCGAACATGGTGCCGTGTGGATCGCCTACGACCCGACGATTCCCGCTGATGACATCGATGCCCTACGTGGTTTCGTGAGCCGAACGGAAAAGGTGATCGTCTCACCCGTTCCCGGGCAATCGGCCCCGATCATCGCCACAGCATGGGGAAGGCAATTGGATATCGACGATCCTGGTGACCCCCGCCTCGGGCAGTTCGTCAACGAGTTCACCGGTGCATCAACGGCTCCCGAGCCGGGCGGTCGCTGCAACGGCGGCGTGGGCCAGCCGGAGTTCTAG
>CAYUJA010000295.1:0-1838 GCA_964444875.1 uncultured Acidimicrobiaceae bacterium
AGATGGGGCAAGTCGTCGAGAAGGTGGGCATGCTCACGAGAATCGCTCAGGTGCGGGGGAAGCTCGGCCAAACAGAAGAAGCGGTGTCCATTCTGGCCAGTGTCCTCGGCGACCCGATCAGCAGCCAGTCGATGTTGGCGGACACCGCTCCGATAGTCGAGATGACCCGAACGGCTCTGGCCGATCTGGAGCAGGAACTCGACGCGGAGAACTATGCAGCGGCCTTTGCCAGGGGAAGGGCCAGAACGGTTGAGGCCACAGCCAAAGTGCTTCTCGCCCGCTAGCTGTTTCCCAGGATGTCTGTGGTGGTCTCAGTACGTCATCAGAGGAACCCGGAGGGAGAGACGGGACTTGGCGACGGAGGGTGTTGAACTCCGGATCTAGATGCACTGCGATATCGCTCGCACAACCACGAAGCCCGCGGGCTGTGATCGTGAGTCCGTTGCGTCGTATGGCGACCTACGGACCCTCGGTATCGGCAGACCGCTGGTCGATGGGGATGGAGCCGTCGGCTTCGTGGTAGCTCGCGTGGGCCTCGACCAGGGAATCCCAGTCCTCATCTGCTTCGAGATCAACGGCAACGAGATGCGTCGTGGTTGGTCCGTCGCCGCCGTCGAAGGCGCGCGCCCTACGGAGAGTGGCGGCCGAGGCGTCGTCGATCCTGCGGTGCTGTTCGAGATGTTCGCCCCACGAGACCGTGAGGAAAAGCTCCGTGAGACGGTGCGGGTCCTCGGTGTCACGGTAGAGCCGCCAGCGGTAGGCGCCCGTACGAAGCCGGACGAGGCGGACCTCGTTCATCACATCGATGAACCCGGTCAGGTCGCGACCGTCCACCTGCCAGGTGTTCATCACGAGGACGGGGCCACCCTCGGTCTCGACGTGGCTGATGATGTCGCGATCTTCCGTGAACTCAGGCATCTCGACATCTGCGAGGGCGGGGATGCCGAGGAGCGGGGTGATCACGAGGCCGAGGATGACGGCCCCGATCGACAGCACGATCTCTGCGCCGTCGGCGCCGATACGGTCGGCGAGGACGCCTGCGATGATCGCCCCGAGAGGCAGGATCCCAACGAACGCCAGGGTGTACAGGCCCATCGCACGGCCACGCACCCACTCCGGTGACATCAACTGGGCGGTCGCATTGAGGTTCGCCAGCGTCCACACCCAGGCGATGCCGGCAACGAACAGCGCCACAGATGCGAGCAGCGTCGACCGGGCAAATCCGAGACCGATACCCGCTGTGCCGAACAATGCGACCGTCAGTGGTAGGGACCATCCCCCGAGCCTGCTCGTCACCGGATGCCTGGAGAAACCACCAACGAGCGCGCCGAGTCCCATCGCACCGAGCAGGATCCCGAAGGTTCCGGCGTCACCACCGAGCTGTTCGGTTCGGTTCGGGAGGACCGTCTGAACAACTGCCGACGTCAACGCGAACAACGCCGCGAGGATCAGGACACGTCGAAATGCCTTCGTGAAACGTGCAAAGCGGATCCCGAGAGCGATCGCGTTCAGCATTGAAGTGTCGGCGCGCTCTGGCGTCGGCATGCGTCTGGCAAGACCGATCAGGACCACGATCACACCAAGGTACGACAGGGCGTTGAGAGCGAACGCGAGTTGTGCGCCGGACACGACGAGGATCAGCCCTCCCAATGCCGGCCCCACGGCACGGGCCACGTTGAACGCAACCGAGTTGAGTGCAACAGCGCTTGCGACCATGCCGCGAGGCACGAGATCCGGCACCGTTGCTTGCCATGAGGGCAGGTTGAACGCCAGTCCGACGCCGAGTAGCAGACCGAGCGCGAGCAGCATCCCCGGCGACATCACACCCAGCCACGTCA
>CAYUJA010000296.1:0-1834 GCA_964444875.1 uncultured Acidimicrobiaceae bacterium
GCGAATCCGAAGAACATCGCCGCAGAGATGTACTGGCCGAAGGCCGCCACCTGGAGCGGGTCGGTCCCGTTCGAGATCATGTTCGACCTGGCGATCGCCAGCCCGATCCCTGCTGCGAAACCCAGGAGGGACATGCCGAACGCTGGTGCCCAGAGTGCCTTTCCTGCCTTCTGAGGCAAGATCCTGTCTGGGGCGTGTGCCGTCGTTTCAGTCGTGAAATCGTCGATAGTGAGTGTTGTCATGTTGCTACCTCCTATTCGCCTGTTGCGGCGATCGAGCGGATGCGGGAGAACTGGAATCCCAGGACGTTGGCGATGGTGGCGAGTGCCAGGACGATGCCTGCGAGCAGCAGAGCGAGTCCGAGCTCACGGAACGGCCCCATCCATGCCCACCACGGGGCGATGTCTGCGAAAGACGCAGCATTGAGCCCGGTCACCGTGTACACATAGAGTCCGAACTGCACCATCGACACCATCAGGCCGGCCACCATCAGCGCAACGAACGCCTTTGCTGTCGCCGGCATCTTCAGTGTTATCACGTTCAGCCCGAGTGCCTTTTGGACCTCTGCTCCACCTTCACGCAACGATCCGAGGATCGATCCGAGCAGGAAGGAGATGCCTGCAAGCACGAGTCCCTCACCGAGGAACTGCAATCCCTGCGTCCATCCGGATGCGGAGATTCCGGCGCTGGTTCCGACGTTGTTCGCCCAGACGATCGAAGTGCCCAGTCCCGCAAGAACGAGCATCGGCCCCATGACGATCATCGGGAACCACATCGTGCGTGCCATCTTGTGGATGGGCAACGTATCGGGTACGTCCGTTGTGACCGTGGCCGGGCCGTACGGTGTGTCTGTGTCTCCCAGGGCTTTGCCTGTGCCGTTCGTCTCTGGCTGGAGCGCCCTGAGCGATACCTTCACGCTCTCGATCCGGAGCCAGAGCCTCACCAGGATCCCGACCAGTGCTGCTGCGATCGCGACCTTGATCGTGCCAAGTGCCGTGGTCTGGAGCCCGAATGCGAATGCCAGCAGCCGTGCTGAGTTCCCGCCTTCGAGGTCGTTTGCAGCCACCAGTGCGATGATGACGACGGCCATCGCGAGCACGAGCCCGACGATGCCGAGGCCTACCGCTATCTTGGAGTGTGGCGTCTCCACCGTGTAGTCGTCGCTGGTTGGTGTGACCAACTTATCGATTGTCACTGCCATGAGGTCTCCTCTCGTTGTTCGATACTGACCTTCATGGCGTGCAACCGGGACCTGTGTGAGGACAACGACTCTCTGTCGTCTATACGACACTTACATGTCAAGTGCTTTACAGTCTGTGCTCGACCGTACTCGACACGAGTGTTCAGGCCTCAGGGACCAGGTACCTGTCGTGTAGGGAAGTCACAGTGGCCATCGATCGACGGGTCATCTTCATGCCAAGCACCCTGAGCGATGAGGCCTCCTTGTGGACGGTGGGGACACCGCGTCCGAGACCGCGAAGAAAGAGGACCTCGGTTCCGCTGACGAGCAGTCGCTCGGGTTCCACCGCCGTGGCCTCGAGTGCCCTCGAGGGCGCACTCTCGGGTTCGCGTTCGAGAAATGACACCTCGACGACGGCGTCGGGGTCGGTCCATGGGATCCTGCCGATCAGCGAATCGACCTGGGCGGCGGTTCGCAGGAACACCTCAGACGAGAACCCGAACCGATCCTCGAAACCTTGCTCCAAGAGCGTGAGCGGGGGAGGGGAGGGGGCATCGAAGATGACGTTGCCCGTCGCGATATGGGTGGCGACGTCGCAGAACCCCAGCTCGTCATAGAGGGTGCGCAGGTCCACCATCTTGATCCGCCGGTTCC
>CAYUJA010000297.1:0-1818 GCA_964444875.1 uncultured Acidimicrobiaceae bacterium
CCAGTTCACAGTTTCCAGTTCACAGTTTCCAGTTCACAGTTTCCAGTTCACAGTTGCGCCCGACACCCCGTTGACGGCCGACCGCTGCATCTCGCTCCGACTGTGAACTGTGAACTGGCAACTTCCTCCTGTGATACCCTTGCTCCATGGTTCAGGCATATGTACTCATCCAAACCGACAGCGGGCGTGCCTCTGAGGTGGCTCACGAGATCGCGACCATCGACGGCGTCGACTCGTCTGAAGCGGTGACGGGCCCCTACGACGTCATCGTTGCAGCCACTGCAGACGATGTCGATGCACTCGGGCATCTCGTCGTCACGAAGATCCAGCCTGTTGCGGGTATCGTGAGAACGCTCACGTGCCCCGTCATCCGGATCTAACGCTACGAGCGGTCAGCGGATCGCGAATCGGCCACGCTTGTCGTGACGGCTGATCGCCGCCTGTACGAGCCTGTCACACAGTTCTGGATACGTCAGTCCCGACGCCGCCCATACCTTCGGGAATCCGGAGATCGACGTGAATCCCGGAAGCGTGTTGACCTCGTTGAAGAGGAACCTCCTCGACCCGTTCTCATAGAAGAAGTCGATGCGGGCAAGTCCCGATAATCCGAGAGCCTCGAAGATCCTCTCGGCGAGGTCGCGCACGTGCCTGGATGCCTCCTGGGTGAGTTGCGCGGGGGCATCGAACGAACTCGAATCGTCCTCGTACTTGGCGTCGTAGGTATACCAGCCACCATCGGTGATCACTTCACCGGGAACGGAACTCACGGGGCCGTCGAGAACGCCGACCTCGATCTCACGCGCAGAGACCGCGTGTTCGACGAGTACCTTGTCATCGTACCTGAACGCGTTCGAGATGGCCTCTTTGAGTTGGCTCTCCCCCGTCACCTTCGAGATACCGATCGATGATCCCTGCGCCGAAGGTTTGACGAACACGGGAAGCCCGAGCGCCCTGGTGACCTCACCGACACACAGCGCGGGATCTTCGTCCCACTCGTGATGGCGAATCGTGAGCCATCTCGGTGTGGCCACACCTGTCGAGGCGACGACCTGTTTCGTGAGGTCCTTGTCCATTGCAAGGGCGCTCCCGAGCACGCCGCACCCGACATAGGGCACATTGCACGTCTCGAACATGCCCTGGATGGTGCCATCCTCGCCGTAGGGGCCGTGGAGTACAGGGAACACGACATCGAAACCGAACTCGTCGTTCCCGACTCGCAGCGACGCAGACGGAACCAGGAGTTCGACCGGCCTGCCCTCCGCCCGGAACGGGTCCGAAGAGGTGTCCGCGAGGTACCAACGTCCATCGCGGTCGATACCAACGGGGACGACACGGTGGCCGGACTCGACGAGCGCTGTAGCTATCGAAACAGCCGACGAACACGATACTTCGTGCTCAGATGAGCGTCCTCCGAACAGCAGCAGTACTTTGGCCATGGAGCAAGCGTACCGGAATGCAGACCGTCGCGGGTGACTACAGGGAGTGAGGAGTGACAGGTCATGGGTTGTCCGTTCTCCGTTTTCCGCGAAGAAGCGCACCATCCTCGTCGCGGGTTGCGTCACTCCTGTGATCGTTCACTGTTGTCACCTGCGGGCTCTTCAGGAGTACGGAGAACGGAAAACGGAGAACGCCCTAGTACCCCTCGGTCTCGCCAGCGGCCACGGCGTGGAAACCGCCGTCGACGTGGACGATCTCACCGGTCGTCGACAGGGCGAAATCGGAGAACAGGACACAGGCCATCTTGGCGACGGGTTCCGGGTCGCGAGGATCCCAGCCCAGAGGCGCACGCACCTCCCACAGGTTCTCGAACCGCTCGAA
>CAYUJA010000298.1:0-1816 GCA_964444875.1 uncultured Acidimicrobiaceae bacterium
GATTCGCGTTGCGGAGAAACACGATGGCGACTGGGTCGTCAACGAGTGGGTCAAAAGGGCGATCATGCTCTATTTCAGGATCACCGAGGTCAAGATGATGGCTGCCGGCCCCTTCGAGTACAACGACAAGATCCCGACCAAGACCGGGCTTGCCGAACAGGGGATCAGGGTCGTACCCCCGGGGGCGGTCCGCTATGGGGCCTACTGCGAGCCCGGGGTCGTGATCATGCCCGGGTACGTCAACATCGGCGCCTACGTCGGGGAGGGAACGATGGTCGACACCTGGGCGACGGTGGGGTCATGCGCCCAGATCGGCAAACACGTCCACCTCAGCGGCGGTGTCGGCATCGGTGGTGTGCTCGAACCCCCGGGCGCCCGCCCTGTCATCATCGAAGATGGGGCCTTCATCGGCTCACGCAGCATCGTGGTCGAAGGCGTGATCGTCGAAGCAGGCGCTGTGCTCGGTGCGAACACGACCATCACCGCCTCGACTCCGATCATCGACGTGACAGGCCCCGAGCCTGTGGAGACCCGGGGCAGAGTTCCTGCCAATTCGGTGGTCGTGCCGGGGACGAGGCCCAAGGTGTTCCCCGCCGGATCGTACGACCTCCAATGTGCCCTGATCATCGGGAAGCGCACACAATCGACGGACGAGAAGACCTCGCTCAACGACGCCCTGCGGACGTTCGAGGTTCAGGTGTGACACTGCTCGACTCGCTCGTAGAGATCGTCAACATCGCTTCGGTGACCGGCGACGAGGACGAACTGTGCACGTGGCTGCACGACAGGTACGCCGGGCGCTACCCGACGGTCCGCGTCGGTGACTCACTGGTCGTCGGTGCGCCGAAACCAGGGGACGAGTTCGCGGTGCTGTACGGGCATACGGACACGGTCCCGGTCCAGGGAGAGTGGCGAGCACGTGTCGAAGGGGACATGCTCGTGGGCCTGGGAACAAGCGACATGAAGGCCGGCCTGGCGGTGATGATGGAACTCCTCGACAACGGTGTCGGGGAGGTTTCTGGCGGCCTTGTCTGTGTCTTCTACGACGCAGAAGAGGGGCCGGCGGCCGACAACGGGCTTGAGGGCGTGCTCGACGCGGTGCCCTGGCTCACGGATGCCGACATCTCGATCGTGCTCGAACCGACCAACCTCGACCTCGAACTGGGATGCAATGGGGTCCTCAACGCGGACATCGTCTTCACCGGATCGACGGCTCACTCAGCGCGCCCGTGGCTCGGCGACAACGCCGTGACGAAAGCCGGTTCCTGGCTGGCATCGATGCACGACCGCGAACCTGAACTCGTCGACATCGGCGGTCTCGAATACCGTGAGGTGTTCTCAGTGACGAAGGCATCGGGTGGAATCGCGAACAACATCATCCCCGGTGAGTTCGTGATCAACCTCAACCACCGTTTCCCCCCGATCTACTCGATCGCACAGGCAGAGGAGCGTCTCGAGCAGGTCGCCGCGGCTGCCGATGCGATCGTGATCAAGGACCGTGCGCCGTCGGGTTCGGTCGATCTCGACAACGAGCGTGTCCAGAGGCTCGATGCGTTGATCGGGCGTGAGCGGCGTGCCAAGCAGGGATGGACAGACGTTGCGCGCCTGACGGCCCGGGGAGCCGTTGCGGTCAACTATGGCCCCGGTATCGTCGACCAGGCCCACCAGGTCGGCGAACACGTCCCCATCGCGAACATGGACGTCGTGTACGGCGTGCTCCACGAGTTCCTAGTTTGAAGCGCTTTCTGGTCTGGGCAGTCCCCCTTTCAAGGGGGACGGCAGAGGAGCGCCAGCGACGATGCAGGGGGATCCACCA
>CAYUJA010000299.1:0-1752 GCA_964444875.1 uncultured Acidimicrobiaceae bacterium
GTAGTCGGTGAGGTGTTGGTCGATGACCTCAGGCAACCATGAGGGGACCGGGACGGCTTGGCGGGCGGCGGGCGGGGACACGAACACCTACGACCATGGGGCCGCAAGGCGTCCCGTCCCCGACACAACACATCCCCTCCGACGCGGACGCTGCGTCCGTGTTCCTCCGACTTGTCTCATCCCGCTATGAAGAGAGCAGCTTCATCGTGTCATCGAACAAGAGCTCCTCCGCATGGCCAGAAAGCTTCGGCGACGCAGTCGCCGTCGAAGCCATGGTTGACCGCCACATCCACATCATCACCCTCAAACGCGACAGGTATCGACTCGAGGCGAGCACGACGAACTGGCCACCACCAATGCAACGCAGAGAACCGCGCAGGATTCAACCGTCGCTGGCTATCTCGCGGTTGGCGTTTCGTGACGACGATCGTGGACCCAGAGGTGTGCGTGTCGCGGTCGTAGGGCGGACTGAGAGACCTTTCGGATGTTGCCTGGTAGCCCTTTCGGTACGCGTCAGCGCGGGTTGCTACCGGGCACGGCCGAGACTCTCGAGCACCGAAGCAAAGGCTTCGACTCCCTCGGCTGTGGGAGGCGCCAGGCAAAGCTGGACGTGATCGACCCCTTCTGTCTCGAGCGTATGGAGTGCATCGGCGATCTCTGCGGTCTCACGTCCTATTGGGCTCATCTCATGTGGTCCGTAGGCCACCGCTCGGCCCAACAGGGCCGCTGCGACGGTGACCGTCCGACCGAGAGTTCGCGGGTCTCGGCCTTCCTCGATACACGCGTCGTCCAACGCCCTCCGCATCACGCGGAGATCGCCGATCGGATCGATCGAGAATGGCAGCCATCCATTCCACAGGTCCGCGTACCGCGCTACGAGTCGCATCATCCGGGGCTTTGCAGCCCCGATGAGGATCGGCGGACCAGACTCACGCACCGAGGGAAGGCCCATCGCGAAGTCGTCGATCTGATAGTGCTCGCCTTCGTGGGAGACGTTTCCGTGGCGCAGGAGTTGCTGGATGACGGCGACCGCCTCAGAGAACCGGTCTACACGGTGGTCGATTGGTATCCCGAGTGCCCGGAACTCTGCATCGAAGTAGCCACCACCGAGCCCGAGGATCAGTCGCCCGCTGCTGATCTCGTCGACCGCGGCGGCTGCTTTGGCGAGCAGCGCAGGATTGCGATAGGCCGTACAGGAGACGAGTGGCCCCATCTCGATACGAGTAGTCGACGCGGCGAGGCCGGCGAGGACCGACCACGGGTCCCAGAGCGCCCACGGGTCGCCGTGGTCGAATCTGAGGTAGTAGTGGTCGAGCACCCACACTGAATCGAGCCCGACGGCTTCTGCCGTCCGTGCCACCTCGACGATGTCCGCCCATGTGGGCGGATCACCGTCCATCGCCGCGTTCCAGTGTGGGAGGTAGATGCCAATCTTCACGGTTTCTCCTCGGTGGATATTCGCTTTCCCGCTTCTACTCGCTCCCACAGCCCCTTTGCACCGATTGGTCCGATCGTACACGCACGCTGCTGAGTCCTCGCTGGTGGAACTGCTCAGTCGGCGCGGTTTGTCTGATCGCAGGCCCGACGCCGGCTAGCGGTGCCGCGAACGGGGTTCCACGATCCGCCCGAACATGTTGTACCCGGCGAGGTTCGGCTCCCGATTGACGTACCCGCGCATGCGTTGGCCTTCGTAGTCCCCGGTTCCCTTGCCGAAGAAGAACACCGCAGGGATGCCGTCCTTGAACCTGCCGA
>CAYUJA010000300.1:0-1747 GCA_964444875.1 uncultured Acidimicrobiaceae bacterium
AGGAACCCGGATCGCTCCGGTGACCGCGTGGTGAAGGCCACTAGTCGGCGTCCAATCCAAGAGCGATAGGTGTCACCCCATCCGGGCCGTTCAGGAGGAACTGGAACACCTGCCGCGCCACAGGGGCAGCGACCCTGCCGCCGCTACCTCCGCGTTCGACGACCACCGACATCACGTACTGTGGGTCGTTCACGGGAACGACGCCGATGAAGTACGCACTGTCGACCTGCCGATAGTGCTCGATGCGCGGAGCCTTGATGATCTCACCGGTACCGGTCTTGCCACCGACGAGTTCCACACCCTCGCCGAAGTCGGTGAACGCCGAACGCGCCGTGCCCCGCTGCTGGTTGTTGACGACCTGCTGCATGTCGGCGAGCAGGAACTGCGACGTCTGGGGATCCAGATCGATCTCGTTGAGGACCTCGGGCGGGTTCTCCTCGAGGACGTTCCCGTCCTGGTCGACCACCTGCTGAACCACCCGTGGCTTCCACAACGTCCCACCATTGATCATCGCAGCGAGGCTGTTCGCCATCTGCAACGGAGTGGCGAGCATGGCACCCTGTCCAACGGCGAAGTCCATCAGGTCACCACCGACCCATGAACCGTCCTGACGGACCCGTGGCGAACCCTCACGCTGCTCGGCGATGAACCATGCCCTGTCGGGAACGAGTCCTTCACGCTCGAACGGGAGGTCGATGCCCGTCGGAGCACCGAACCCGAAATCGCGTGCGTACTCCTGGAGGAGGTTCTCCTTGTCGATACCAGAGTCGTCGCCGCGTTCGTTCCACAGTCTGAGCGCGACGTCCCAGAAATAGAGGTCACACGATGCCTGAAGCGCACCGTGAAGGTTCAACGGGCCGTGTCCACCCGGCCACTTCCAGTCGCGTTTGGTCTGGTACGAACCGTCGTTCAAGCGGAACCTGAATTCGCCGGTACACGAGTATTCGTCGGTATCTGTTTCAAGAGGTTTCAGCACCTCTTCTCGCAGTGCGGCGGCAGTAGTACCGTCGGGTATCGTCGTCGTCGGGTCCTGGGATGTCGGGTCCTGCGGTGGCCCATCGGTCGGATCCTGGGGTGACCCATCGGTCGGTTCCTGACCGATCTCCTTGTCCCCCACGCCACGATCGATTGGGTAGTAGCTCTCCTCGAGTGCAAGCACGTACGGAACAGTCTTGAAGGTCGATGCGGGGGCGTACTGGCCCTGCACTGCGAAGTTCGTGAACGCGGACACGGTTCCGAGCGATTCCCACTGCTCGTTGCTCAGTCCATCGACGAAAGCCGTAGGGTCGAACGTTGGAAAGGCACTCATCGCGACCACCGCACCGTTGTTCGGGTCGAGCACGACACCGACTGCCCGAACCGGGCACCATGTGTCAGTGTGGTTCAGGACCAGCTTGTCATCGGTGATCTCTAGAACGCGAAGCGTCCCTGCGAACCTATCGCTGTTGCCAACCTGGTAGAATCTGCCTTCGATACGAACATCAGCGATCAGTTCACCGTCGACATCAGCGACCGAGTCGAACCGGGCCAGCCTCGGTTCGACTCCTGTGATCGTGGCAGATCCTCCGAGTGGGATCGCGACCCGCTGCACAGGGACACAGATACCATCTGCGTCGATGGGAAGCCCCGAGTAGAGCGCAGCGAGAACTTCTGCTTCGTCGACCTCGACAGGGCCGACTCGCCGCTCGCCATCGTCGGCGATGGTCGTTGTCGTCGATTCGCCCGTTTCTTCCGCAGCGTCGAGCGC
>CAYUJA010000301.1:0-1739 GCA_964444875.1 uncultured Acidimicrobiaceae bacterium
GCCGAGGCCGATGAGGACTTCGTTGCGTACTGGACGCGCCAGGCGAAAGAACGCATCAGTTGGTACCGCGAACCGACAGAAGCGCTCGACGACTCGAAGGCTCCCTTCTTCACGTGGTTCGCCGACGGAGAACTCAACATCTCGTACAACTGTCTGGATAGACACCTCGACGGTGGCGGTGACAAGGTCGCCTACCACTGGATCGGTGAACCGGGTGACACCAGGACGATCACCTACCAGCAACTCTCGGACGAGGTGAACCGCTTCGCCAACGGCCTGCGGTCCCTCGGCGTAGACAAGGGCGACCGCGTAGCCATCTACATGGGCATGGTCCCCGAACTCCCCATCGCCATGCTCGCGTGTGCCAGGATCGGCGCCCCTCATTCGGTGATCTTCGGGGGTTTCAGCGCCGATGCCATCGTCGATAGGGTCAACGACGCGCAGGCAAACCTACTGATCACCTGCGACGGTGCGTGGCGGCGTGGCACGGTGGTCCCCCTGAAGGAGAACTGTGATGCAGCGATGCTGTCCACCCCTTCGATCGAACATTGCATCGTCGTGAGCCGCACAGGGACCGATGTTTCGATGACCGATGGCAGGGACGTCTGGTGGCACGACCTCGTCTCAGATCAGTCGACCGAATGCGAGGCTGAGGTGATGAACGCCGAGGATCTCCTGTACATCCTCTACACCTCAGGTACGACGGCCAAGCCGAAGGGCATCATGCACACGACCGGCGGTTACCTCACCGGAGCCGTCACCACACACTCCCAGGTGTTCGATCTCAAACCCGACAGCGACGTCTACTGGTGCGCCGCCGATATCGGCTGGGTGACCGGTCACACGTACATCGTCTACGGCCCGCTTGCTAACCACACGACGGGCGTGATGTACGAGGGAACGCCCGACTTCCCTGACAAGGATCGTCTGTGGTCGATCATCGAGGAGTACGGGGTCACGATCTTCTACACGGCACCGACCGCCATCCGGGCGTTCATGAAGTGGGGTGTCGAGTACCCCGAGCGCCACAACCTGTCGTCGCTGCGACTGCTCGGCACCGTCGGCGAACCGATCAACCCGGCAGCGTGGATGTGGTATCACGACCATATCGGCCCGTCCGAATGCCCCATCGTCGACACGTGGTGGCAGACGGAGACCGGCTGTATCGTGATCAGTCCGCTCCCTGGTGTGACCGTGACCAAACCCGGTTCTGCGACGAAGGCACTGCCCGGTTTCACAGCCGGAGTCGTCGACATCGAAGGCACACCTGTGCCCCTGGGTGCCGGGGGGTTCCTCACGATCACCAAGCCGTGGCCATCGATGCTGCGGTCGATCTACGGTGACGAAGCCCGATACGTCTCCACCTACTGGGAGCGTTACCCCGGTGTGTACTTCCCCGGTGACGGCGCCAAGATCGACGAGGACGGCTACCTGTGGATCCTGGGGCGTGTGGATGACGTCATGAACATCTCGGGCCACCGTATCTCGACGATGGAGGTCGAATCCGCTCTGGTTTCTCACCCAACCGTTGCTGAGGCGGCAGTGGTTGGGGCGACGGACGATCTCACAGGCCAGGCGATAGCGGCGTTCGTGACGCTGCGTGGATCCGCACAGGAATCCGACGAACTTCTCGCGGAACTCCGCGACCACGTCGCAAAGAAGATCGGGGCGATAGCGAAGCCGAAGACGATCATCTTCACGCCGGACCTCCCGAAGACGAGATCGGGCAAGATCATGAG
>CAYUJA010000302.1:0-1718 GCA_964444875.1 uncultured Acidimicrobiaceae bacterium
CCCCGGTCAACCTGGAGGTCGACGTGATCGCCAAGTACGTCGAACGGATGCTGGGGTCGCAACGATGAAGCTCAATACGATCCCTGAGGCGGTGGAGGCCCTCAAAGCTGGTGAGTTCGTGCTCGTCATCGACAACGAGAACCGGGAGAACGAAGGCGACCTGATCATCGCTGCCGAGGCAGCCACGGAGGCCAAGATCGCTTTCATGGTCAGGTACACATCGGGGTTGATATGCCTGTCGACCACGGGTGAGCGTTTGGACGAACTCGATCTGCCGCTCATGGTCATGGACAACACAGAGGCCCATCAGACGGCGTTCACGATCTCGATCGACTACAAGATCGGTACGACGACCGGTATCTCAGCGGGAGACCGCGCTGCGACGATCCGCGCCGTCGCCGACCCGCATACGGCCTCATCGGATTTCTCACGACCCGGACACGTCTTTCCCTTGCGATACCACGAGGGTGGCGTCCTCGAACGTGGGGGTCACACGGAGGCGACCGTCGACCTCATGAGGCTTGCGGGCATGTTCCCTGCTGGTGTGCTGTGCGAGATCGTCAACGACGACGGGACGATGCGCAAGGGGGAGGATCTTGCCACCTTCGCCGCCGAGCACGGACTGGTCATGGTCACGATCGATGACCTCGTCGCGTACCGGTGGAGGACGGAAGTACTCGTAACACGCGAATCAGAGGCGAAACTTCCGACGCACTTCGGAGAGTTCGAGCTCGTCGGGTACCGCTCCCACACCGATCATGGTGCACACGTCGCCCTGACGATGGGCGACGTTGATGGGAAACAAGCCGTGCTCACACGGGTGCATTCCGTGTGTCTGACGGGCGATGTCTTCGGGTCGCTGCGGTGCGACTGCGGCGCCCAGCTCGAAGAGTCCATGCGGTTGATCGCAGACAAGGGCGAGGGAGTGATCGTCTACAACGCGGCGCACGAAGGCCGCGGGATCGGGATACTGGCGAAGATCGCGGCGTACAACCTCCAGGAGCAAGGGCTCGATACCGTCGATGCGAATCGACACATCGGCCATGCAGACGATGCACGACACTACGGTGTCGACGCGCAGATCCTCCACGACCTCGGTATCACATCTGTGACCCTGATGACCAACAATCCAGACAAGATCGAACAGCTCGAGCGGTACGGCGTCACGGTCGTTGACAGGCAACCGATCTGGGTGGGCGAAACCCCTGAGAACCGCGTCTACCTCGACACGAAAGCTGCCCGTATGGGCCACATCACCCAGGGAGATACCTATGCGGACTGATGACACCGATACGAACACACTCGATGCGGTCGGCCTGCGAATCGGGGTCGTGACCGCGTTGTTCAACCGGTCGATCACCGAGGGTCTCAAAGACGGCGCCCTCGAGTATCTCGCTGAGGCGAAGGCCGATGAGGTGATCGTCGTCGACGCGCCGGGTGCCTTCGAACTTCCGCTCATCGCTACGGCCCTGACCCGAGCCGGCGTCGATGCCGTCGTGTGCCTCGGGGCCGTCATCGAGGGTGACACCGACCACTACACGCATGTTGCCAACAGAGCATCCGAGGGCCTGATGCGGGTACAACTCGACACGGGTGTGCCGATCGCCTTCGGCATCCTCACCGTTCGCGACATCGCAGACGCCCAGAGCCGGTGTGCGCCCGGTCCAGACAACAAGGGACGTGAGGCGGCCCATGCGGCGGTGATGACCGCGTTGACG
>CAYUJA010000303.1:0-1679 GCA_964444875.1 uncultured Acidimicrobiaceae bacterium
TCTCTCTCCGTGGAGCTGAGGGGATTCGAACCCCTGACCCCTTGACTGCCAGTCAAGTGCTCTGCCAGGCTGAGCTACAGCCCCGCTCCGGTGGCTGAGTGTATCAAGAATCGGTTTCTGAAACTCTCGCTTCGAACGGGATCCGGGGAGCATCTGCCCACAGCCGCTCGAGGTCGTAGTAGGCGCGGGTGTCTCGCTCGAACACGTGAATCACGACGTCCCCGTAGTCGAGCAGGACCCACTCGCCGTACTCGGCACCTTCGCGGCGGATGGGTCTGCGGTCCACGATGCGCAGGGCATCCTCGGCGTCGTCAACGAGACTCCGCACGTGTCTGGTCGATGTTCCGCTTGCGAGCAGGAAGATATCCGTGACCACGAGCAGGCCCGATACATCGAGGACCAGAACGTCTTCGCCCTTTTTGTCGTCGATCGCCTCTGCCGCCTTGAGGGCAAGATCGATGGAGCGTTGTGAAGCTCCCTGGGCCTGTCTAGTCATTGTGCGGAATGATAGGGACTGTGGACGTCACGGTGTCCCTGTTTTGTAGAGACCATTGGATTCGATGTACTCCGCTACGGCCTCAGGAACCAGGAACCTGGCGGTGTGGCCACTCGCCACGTGCTCCCTGATATCCGTGGACGAGATATCGATGGCGGGCATCTCGATCCAGGTCAATCTTCGTGCGATGACCTCGTCGATATCGCTGCGAGACACACCTGGGCGGTCGACCACGGCGAACGACACCATGCCGATGAGTTCGCCCGCTCTGTGCCACGACCGCACACCCATCACGGCGTCGGCACCAACGATGAGCACACAGGGTTCACCGATAGCTGCAACCGTGTCGATGGTGTAGGTCGGGCCCGTCCGCAACACCTCACGGTCATCAGCCACGAAATACGGTGCGCACGAGGCGGCCAGGCGCGTCATCGCCATCCGATGGGCGGCCGGAGTGACCATCTCTGCAGACTTCTGCCACGGGTCACCGGCCGGCATGAACAGGACCTCGTCGAGGCCGAGTTGCTCGCGCGCTGCGTGGGCAACGGCGAGGTGTGCGATGTGTGGAGGGTCGAACGTGCCCCCGAGGATTCCGATCACGACCCCGAGGATACCCATCGAACGCCGTGGCCAGCCACAAGCCAGGTTCTGGTACCGCCGAGCAGCGTCCCAGGACGAGCGGATCGAGGTAGGTCGCACCGCTGCGCAGTGAGAGATGGAACGCGTCCCGACCACCGTGAACGCCAGCCGTTCCCACGGCACTCCCCTGCCGGACCACCTGACCGGCCGTCACCTCGATGCTCGCAAGGTACGAATAGGACGTTCGAATCCCACCACCGTGGTCGACGGTGACCGACCTGCGCCCCACAATCGAGCCTGCGAAAGAGACGACCCCGGATCCGACGGCTGCAACATCACTTCCAGCTGAGATCGCCACGTCGACACCCCAGTGCCCTGCATACCTACCTATCGGTGCGAACGGCCTCACGATCACCGCATCGTCGGGCAACACCAATCCGTAACAGCCCGCAACGGAGGGAACCATCGAGACGAGCATCGAGAACGCGACCAGCGAGCGAAACATTTCTCCACGCCGCCGCCACAACACGAACATACCGCATCGAACGCACGGGAACTAGTGGGTCGTCCATGCAACGGCACGGTGGATGTCGGTCGGCCCCCT
>CAYUJA010000304.1:0-1637 GCA_964444875.1 uncultured Acidimicrobiaceae bacterium
GCCACGTGGCAGGACACGAAGATCGTCTACCTCCAACACGCATCGGACCCCGTCGTCTTCTTCTCGTGGAACCTTGCGTTCAAATCCCCAGATTGGCTGCTTCCCGGCCAGAGAGGGCCGGATGTCTCGCCCGACATGGTTTGGGTGCCGATCGTCACCATGTGGCAGGTTGCTCTCGATCTGCCAGCTGCGGGCAACACGCCCGAAGGATTCGCCCATCTCTACACGAAGTCGGAGAACATCGACGGATGGCTCGGCGTCACCCAGCCCGCCGGCTGGACCGATGACGACACCGTGGCACTGAAGGCATTCCTCGCCAAGGAGTAAGGTCGGGGAGTGCTGTGGCGAGGGTGCGAGCATCGACGGTGCGTCGGACCACGCTCGCCGGGCACGTCGAGAAACGCACAGCGTCACTCACGAACCTCGAAAGCCGATGTCACCCCCTGGGCCAGGGTCGTAGTACGTAGTGCGGAGAGGATCAGCGGACAGGGAGCGGCTGTTTCCGTTTTCCGTTTTCCGACTTCTGGCTGACGGCTGACAGCTACCAACAGTCATCGATGAACCCGGCAACCGAGTCTTCCTATCCTCGCCGTCTTCGTCGAGCATGCGAAACGACTCTTCTTCCAGCCATGACGATAGGAGACGCGACGGGGCCGGCCATCACGGCCGGCCCCAGAGATCGCGTTCGTTCTCAGGAGTTGAGTTCGATGAGGCAGGCTTGTGTTTCAGGACCGTAGACGCCATCGAGCTCGATGCCGCACGCCTCCTGAGCCTTCGTGATACCGATGGTCGTCGCCTCACCGTAGAGTCCATCGATCTCGCCGTCGTAGAAGCCGAGGCTCCTCAGCTGAACCTGGATCTCCCTGATGGCGTCGCGTGCGGAATCGGAACCGGCAGCCGCGTCCATCACTGCATGGGTCTCGGGCCCCCAGCGACCGTCCACTGTGATCCCTGCCTCTTTCTGGAAGGCCTTGATAGCGTCCGTGGTCTGAGGTCCGTAGATGCCGTCGATGGCTCCGTCGTAGTAGCCCATGTCCTTGAGGCCCTGCTGGATCCCCTGAGCGATGGAACTCGACTCGCTGGTGGCGGCTCCGGAGCCTGAGCCGGCCGTCGTCGTAGCCGTCGAGCCGCCGGCGTCACCGGATGAGCCGCCGGAGCTGCACGCCGCCAGAACGAGCGCGGCACCTATCGCCACGATCGCGAGAACGAGGGTTCTTCTGTTCATTTTCTTGCTTCCTTCCACTGACAAGTATGTCTCTGCGTGAGGAAGTTACCGAGAGCGGGAGCCAAACGCACCAGAACACGCGAGAACAAGTGACCGTGTGCCGTCCGGGGACCGATATTGGACTGCGGCGTGGGTACCGGATTTGGTTTCAAGCGGTGGCCGTGACAGGTTGGTTGAATCGCTCGGCTGGTGTGTCCCAGCGCAGCAACGGATTCCCGACCGTTGTTCACGCTGGTCTCGGACACCCTTGCAACCAATCATCGATGTCCGGACTCGGTAGCGAGCGAGTCGCGGTGCCTGCTTGAGTTGCTCGCTAGGCCGTTCGCTATGTATGATGCAGGTCCCATCGTTTCCTCGGGAAAGGACTGAGAATGGCTGAACACAAACGGCCCGGAGTCGTCACCTTCGTAGG
>CAYUJA010000305.1:0-1632 GCA_964444875.1 uncultured Acidimicrobiaceae bacterium
AGGTTGCCCTCCTGGATGAGGTCGACGAACTCGATGCCGTACTGGCTGCGGTACCGCTTGGCCTGAGATACGACGAGGCGCAGGTTCGCCTGTGCGAACCGATCTTTCGCATCTTTGCCCTGGCGCACCTGGCGCTGGAGCTTCACCTTCGCGGCTCCGCGAAGACCACCGGCTTCGAGCTTTTCTTCCGCCTCGCGTCCAGACTCGATCGCCTGGGCGAGGTCGACCTCATCGTCTGCAGTGAGCAGTTCGTGATTCGCGATATCTGCCAGGTAGGTGGTCAGGCTGTCGCCGACTTCGGTTGGGGAGACGGACATGGTTCGTGCTGTCATATTGTGAATTCCTTCACATAGGTCTTGTCTTGCTGGTGTCAACGTGGTTCACGGACACCGGCTACGGTGTGGGTCTTTTGGGTTGGACATGTAGTAGACGCTCAGAACGGCTCACTGGTTCCCGAGAATCTCGTGGTGCCACCATAGTTCATTGCGAACGATCTACCTACGAATCCTGAGGCATCGTATACCAAACCAGGCCTCCTGCCTAGCCCCAATCTGAAAAAATCAGCCAACAGCCATCTGCCGACAGCCGTCAGCGAGACATTGGAAGTACTCAGTATCTGGTATTTGGTATCTGGTCATCGGCAGATCAAGTACCAAGGACCGAGTACCAAGGGCCAAGTACGGCTGTCCTCTACCCGATGAAGTTTCCGTTGCGGATGATCAGTTCCGGCCGCTGAAGTACCGTGACATCCTCGAACGGGTTCTCCGGGAAGAACACGACGTCTGCGGGTTCTCCCGGCGCGATGCTGTCTGGCCGTCCAACGTATCTGTATGCGTTCGTTGAGACCGCGTTCGTTGCTGCCGTGTCTGTCAATCCGAATTCCTTGAGTCGGATCGCCTCCTGTGCGACCTGTCCGTGGGGCACGCCCATATCGGTGCCTGCGAGCACCACGACGCCGAGCGCTTGTGCGAGTGGCAACGTCTCGCGCATCTGCTCCAGTCCCTTCGTGAGGATCTTCCCGCCGGACGAGTCCGGACCCAGGATGTCGATAGAGGATTCCATGTTGACCAGAGTCGGGACCCAGGCGCCTCCGCGTGCGCCGAGTGCCTCGAGGTCGCCCGGGGTGAGGAAGGGCCCGTGCTCGATCGAGTCGACCCCGGCGGCGACGGCATCAGATGCAGCGTATGCCATCGTATGCACCGCAACGCGCGCCCCGGCGAGATGAACGACGTCAACGGCCTCCTTCAAGATCTCAACGGGGTAGTTGGTGACGGGACCGAGACCTTTGCGCGGCCAGTCCGAGGCGATCTTGACCCATCCGCCGCGCATGACTGCCTTCGTCCTGACGAACTCGACGAGGTCCTCAGGTTCGACCTCGTCGCCGAACCCCGGCATGTATCCCGCTGCAGGGTGGATCACGCCTGCCGCGATGTACGCATCGGGTCGAAGGCCGGCGTCGTGGTCGAGTGTGACGAGCGTTACGTCGGAGTCGCCACCCTTGTCGAGGACGAGGAGCACACCGTTTTCGACGTGGGCCCATGTGTTGCGAGAGATGTTCGCCAGCATCGTTGTTTCGTCTATCCCCCTGATGTCGTTGATGGAGGTCATCGTGAGGTGGGCGTGGGCGTCTGC
>CAYUJA010000306.1:0-1619 GCA_964444875.1 uncultured Acidimicrobiaceae bacterium
CCACCGGTCTGGCGCTTGAACTTCGCATCGATCTTGTTGACGGGGCGTTTGATCGTCTCGCGGTACGCGACCTGGGGACGACCGACATTCGCCTCGACGTGAAACTCTCTGAACAAACGGTCGACAAGCACCTCGAGGTGAAGTTCGCCCATGCCGGCGATGATCGTCTGGCCTGTCTCGTCGTCTGTATGGACGTTGAACGTCGGGTCTTCTTCCGCGAGACGTGCGAGGCCATTGCCGAGCTTGTCCTGGTCAGACTTCGTCTTGGGTTCGATGGCGACCGAGATGACCGGACTGGGGAACGTCATCGACTCGAGTTGAATCGGGTCGGTGATCGCCGCAAGCGTGTCGCCGGTCTTCGTGTTCTTGAGGCCAACGGCGGCAACGATGTCACCCGTGTGGATCTCGTCGATGTCTTCCTGCTTGGCTGCATGCATCAGGAGCAGGCGGCCGAACCGTTCCTTCTTGCCCGACCTCGTGTTCACGACGGAATCGCCCTTGTCCGCATGCCCGGAATAGACCCTGAAATACGTCAACTTGCCGACGTAGGGGTCGGACATGATCTTGAACGCGAGCGCTGAGAACGGCGCATCGTCCGACGGGGAACGCTCGAGCACCTCGTCTTCGTGCCCAGGGCGGAATCCCACCATAGGTGGAAGGTCGAGTGGACTTGGCAGGTACGCGACGACGGCGTCGAGGAGGGTTTGGACGCCCTTGTTCTTGAACGCTGTACCGAGCACCACCGGGACGAAATCACGGTTGATCGTTCCCGTGCGTATGACCGCCCGGATCTCGTCGGCGGTGAGCTCCTCGTCCATGAGGTAGCGCTCCATGAGCGTTTCGTCCTCAGAAGCAACGACATCGAGCATCTTGTTGCGCCACTCTTCAGCCTGGTCGACGAGTTCGGCTGGAATGTCGATGACATCGAACTCCGTACCTTCGTCGTCTCCCCAGACGATCGCCTTCATCGCTACGAGGTCGACAACGCCGCGGAACTCCGACTCTGCGCCGATCGGGATCTGAATAGCTACGGGGTTGCCGCCGAGGCGGTCGACGATCGATTGTGTGGCTGCGAAGAAGTCTGCACCGATCCGGTCCATCTTGTTGATGAAACAGATACGAGGAACACCGTACTTATCTGCCTGACGCCACACGGTCTCTGACTGTGGTTCGACACCAGACACAGCATCGAACACGGCAACGGCACCGTCGAGGACACGCAGCGAACGCTCGACCTCAACGGTGAAGTCGACGTGGCCTGGTGTGTCGATGATGTTGATCGTGGACCCGTTCCACTGACAGGTTGTAGCGGCCGAGGTGATCGTGATGCCACGCTCTTGCTCCTGCTCCATCCAGTCCATGACGGCAGCACCCTCGTGAACCTCACCGATCTTGTAGGTACGCCCCGTGTAGTAGAGGATGCGCTCGGTTGTGGTCGTTTTGCCCGCGTCGATATGCGCCATGATTCCGATGTTGCGGACAGTCTCGAGGGGGATGGTGCGTGCCATGGTCGACTACCAGCGGTAGTGAGCGAAGGCCTTGTTGGACTCCGCCATCTTGTGGACGTCTTCACGGCGCTTTGCAGCACCGCCTGTACGGTTCGCAGCATCGAGGATCTC
>CAYUJA010000307.1:0-1611 GCA_964444875.1 uncultured Acidimicrobiaceae bacterium
CATCTGCCTGATCCCCTCGTCGGCGCATGGAACGAACCCGGCATCGGCTGTGATGGCCGGGATGAAGGTCGTCGTCGTCAACAGCGATGAGGATGGCAGCATCGATGTTGCCGACCTCGAGGCGAAAGCCTCCGAGCATGCCGAGAACCTCGCAGCGATCATGGTCACGTACCCATCGACCCACGGCGTGTTCGAGGAGGCGATCGTAGACATCTGCGACATCGTGCATCGCAACGGTGGCCAGGTGTACCTCGATGGGGCCAACATGAACGCGATGGTCGGTATTGCGGAGCCTGGCTCGTTCGGTTCGGATGTCTCGCACCTCAATCTGCACAAGACGTTCGCGATCCCACACGGCGGTGGCGGCCCCGGCGTCGGCCCGATCGGTGTCAAAGCCCATCTCGCCCCGTACATGCCTGGTCACAGCCTCGTGCCTGGCCTCCCCGGCGGTGGCGCGGTGTCGTCGGCACCATGGGGATCGGCAGGGGTACTTGCGATCTCGTGGATGTACATAGCGATGCTCGGACCCCTCGGGCTTCAGCGTTCGACGGAGACAGCGATCCTGAGTGCCAACTACATCGCGAAGAGCCTCGCCCCGCACTATCCGGTGCTCTACACGGGCCCGGGCGGACTCGTGGCTCACGAATGCATCATCGACATCCGCGATATCGACCATGAGGTCGGCATCAACAACGAGGATGTTGCCAAGCGGTTGATCGACTACGGCTTCCATGCACCGACGATGTCGTTCCCAGTGGCAGGGACACTGATGATCGAACCGACCGAGTCAGAGTCTCTCTACGAGCTCGACCGGTTCATCGATGCGATGATCGCCATCAAGGGCGAGATCGATCGGGTCGCCTCCGGCGAGGTATCCGTGGAAGACTCCGTCCTCCGCAACTCACCTCACACCGCTGAGGATCTCATGGTCACCGAGTGGCCACACCCGTACACGAGAGAGGATGCCGCGTACCCGGTTGCCGGCCTCAGAGACTGGAAGTACTGGGTCCCCGTCAGCCGTGTCGACAACGCGTTCGGCGACCGCCACGTCATGTGTGCCTGCCCCCCGGTGGAGGACTACGCGTAGGCATCGGTAATCAGGGCTTTGGCGTCCAGATCCGCCGTATATGGCGCCGTTGGACGCCAAAGTCCTCAGTAGTCATCAGACGGAACCCATCTGTCGTATATCGGACAGTAGACGGGGTCTGAGCACCACCGGGACGCTGCAAGCGTCCACGGTCTGCCAATATGTCACCATGTCTGAACACGAAGAGGCGACCAACTCCATGCCGCCATCCCAGCATCTACCGGCGGACCGCGTCATCACCGAACTCGCCGAGTTCGGGCGGAACCGCATCGAGGATCTTTCGATGTTCAAGATCCTGATCCTCGGGATCATGGGCGGTGCTTTCATCACGGCGGGTGCGTTGTTCTCCGTTCTCCTGGCCTCCGGATTCGACTCCTATGGGGCGCGTGTGCTCGTGGAGGGACTGGGGTTCTCGACGGGGTTCTTCTTCGTCGTATTGGCCGAAGCCGTTCTGTTCACTGAAGCGAACGTTGCGATGCCGGCGACCCTGTTCCACGGTGTGTCGCCCACGGGTCGCGTGGTCC
>CAYUJA010000308.1:0-1566 GCA_964444875.1 uncultured Acidimicrobiaceae bacterium
GTCCTCGTCGCGCAGTACCCAGGCGATCGCGCTGTCGAGTGAGCAGGGATCGTCGTCGATCCCCTCAGTGAGATCCCCGACATCTGTCCAGCGGTCCTTGAACGTCATCAGGTCGAACCTGTCGGGTGTCATGTCTGAGAGTTCGGACCACGCGAACGGTGTCGACACCCAGCCCGTGTGGCGGACCGAGTACGCAGAGGCCATCGTCTTGTCCCTCGCGTTCTGGTTGTAGTCGATGAACACCCCCGAACGCTCCTCTTTCCACCATGCGGTCGTAGCGTCGGTGTTCCTTCGTTCTGCCTCTCGTGCGATGGCCAGACACGCTCTGCGCACGGCGTAGAAGGTCCACCGCTGCTCGAGCCGTACGTAGATGTGGATCCCCCTGTTTCCTGAGGTCTTGGGCCACCCGACGAGGCCGAGTTCGGTGAGGATCTCGTGGATCGTGTGGGCGACGTCGATCACTGCATCGAACCCGTATTCCTGCGTCGGGTCGAGATCGATGCGCAGTTCATCGGGGTGGTCGAGGTCGCTGGCCCTGGCGTTCCACGGATGGATGTCGAGACAGTTCATCTGCGCCAACCACACGACATCTTGAATCTCGAGGGGGAGGAACATCCTCCCGGGCCTCGCCGAAGGGAAGACGACGTCGACCGCCGATCGCGCAGACGCCGGCACCCGTTTCACGTAGAACGGTTTCCCCTGGACGCCCTTGGTCCACCGCTTCAGCATCGTCGGCCGGTTGTACACGCCCCGGAGCGCCCCTTCGCCGCACATGGCGAAGTGCTGTGCGATGTCCAGCTTTGTCCATCCCCGATCCTCGAAGACGACACGGTCCGGGCTCGAAATACGCACGGGCACGCCCGCTGCATCGACGTAGACCTCACTTGCCATGGCAGGAGTATCGCAGCTCGCCTTGTCGGAGAACACGGCCACCAGGGATGCGGGCGCTAGCATGATCTCAGGTCGAATGGAAGGAGGTCCCGGTGGCTGATGAGGTTGAGATCGTAGAGGTATCACAGGAGTTTCAGGAGCTGAAGAGGGCATGGTGGTTACTCGCTCTGCTCGGTGTCGTCTCGATCGGAATCGGCGGGTTGCTCATCTTCTGGCCGGGTCCGACGATCACCACGATCACGACGATCTTCGGTATGTTCATGATCATCGCGGGCGTGGTCCGCTTCTTCGTCGCCGTCTTCGATTCCGGGTCGAGTGACAGGTGGCTGATGGTGTTCTCCGGCATCGTCGGTGTGGTTCTCGGTGTGGTCGTGGTGAAGAACCCTGAGCTGACGATCAAGGTCATCGTGCTCGTGACGGCCATCTTCTGGCTGGTATCGGGGATGGTCGATCTGTTCCGCGGAATCGCCAACCAGTACCTCCCTGACAGAGGACTCCGGATCGTCTTCGGCGGGTTGACCGCACTCTTTGGCGTGGTCGTCCTTGTATGGCCAGACGTCACGGTCGGAGTGTTCGCGGTCCTGATGGGGATCTACACCGTGTTCTTCGGGTTGATCGAGATCGTGGCTGCGTTCCAACTAAAGAAGGCGTAGCTCGCAAGCTCGCAAGCTCGCA
>CAYUJA010000309.1:0-1550 GCA_964444875.1 uncultured Acidimicrobiaceae bacterium
GAGGTTGGCACCCATCTTTACAAGGCTAAAGAGCGACCACAACAGGGCGATCCAAACGACGGGCACTCCAATATCGGATAGTCGCAGGAGCAGGAACGCATCAGCGCTGTTGCCAAGTGTGAACACGACCACGGCGACCATCAGCATCCAGTAATTTCGACCGAGTTCGCCTCCCCTGGCGAAGACGGAACGACCGGAGGTCGTGATCGTCTCGGTCTGCTCAGGCTCCTTGACGACACGGGCGATGATGAAGATCACGATGATCGCGGGGATGATCGCCAGGAAGAACACCCACCGAAGCCCGAGGCCTGCCCACAGCAACGCTGCGGCTACGAGCGGGCCGAGGACGGCACCGAAGTGGTCGAGGCTGCGATGGACACCGTACGCTGCCCCCCTGGACTCTTCAGGCGTCACATCAGCGATCAGGGCATCGCGTGGCGCCGTGCGGATGCCCTTCCCTATCCGGTCGACGAAGCGGATCGCAACGACGAGCGGCCAGACCGTGACGAACGCGATGAGCGGCCGTACCGCTCCGGCGATGCCGTACCCCGCAAAGATGAACGGCTTGCGTCGTTTCGTGCTGTCGGTCCACCACCCTGACAGGACCTTGACGATCGCCGCCGTGGATTCCGCAACACCTTCGATGACGCCGAGCGCAAGGGCCCCAGCCCCGAGAACCGTGGTGAGGAAGACGGGGATGAGCGGGTAGATCATCTCGCTCGACAGGTCGGTGAACATCGATACCAGCCCGAGCGCTATCACCGTTCGTGGGACGCCCCTGGTTATCGCCTTGAACCTGTGCACAGCCCCTCCATGGTGTCATACGGCATTGACAATGGTAGGTAGCGATTGTTAGATTAGCAACTGTTACACCAGCAGACGTTAGGAACAGAAGTGACCGAGCGACTCGACACGGCAGCCGACTCTGCCGCATCCCTACCGGGTTGGCTGTTCCTTGCGTACAAGGTGCCGTCGGAACCGTCGTCGAACAGGATCTCCATCTGGAGGGAACTCAAACGCCTTGGTGCGTACTACCCGCAACAAGCGGTATGTCTCCTCCCCGACCGACCGGACATCCGTCAAGAGTTGGCACACATACGCTCGCGCATCGTCGACATGGGCGGCACCGATACCTACCTCGAGATCCCCTACCTACCCGAGGATCAGCACACTGCGCTCGTAGAGGTCTTCACCGGCCTCGCCGCACGCGAGTACGCGGAGATCGTTGAAGAGTGCGACACGAAGTTCGTCAAGGAGATCGAGTTCGAGCGTTTCCGCGAGAACTACACCTTCGAGGAAGTCGAAGAGATCCGCCAGGACCTCGACAAGATCGAGCGATGGTTCGCCAATGTCGCGGCACGGGATTGGTTCGCGAGTCCCACCCGTGCCGATGCAGAACGCCGGGTGAAGGAGTGCTCCTCGCTGCTCGACGCGTTCGAAGCCGACGTCTACACACACACCGAGGGAAGCGACAGGCCGTAGTACGAAGTACCAAGAGGACGCGCGGATAGGGAGATTCGATCGGTGGGCTCACGATTCTGTTGATGGCC
>CAYUJA010000310.1:0-1547 GCA_964444875.1 uncultured Acidimicrobiaceae bacterium
TTGACAGTTCACAGTCAACAGTTTCTGAACTGAAAACTGAAAACTGTGAACTGAAGACAGATCTCAAGATCAGCAAAGTGAGTGAGAAATAATGGAAAACGAGCATCGGATCCGCATCCGACTCAAGGCGTACGACCACTCGGTCGTCGACGAGTCGGCGCGAAAGATCGCGGAGACGGTGATCCGTACACAGGCGAAGATCAGGGGGCCGGTTCCACTGCCGACCAGGATCCATCGTTACACCGTCATACGGGGGCCGCACGTCGACAAGACGTCACGCGAGCACTTCGAGATGCGGATCCACAAGCGGCTCATCGACATCCTGGAACCAACCCCGAAGACGGTCGACGCGCTCATGCGACTCGACCTTCCCGCGGGCGTAGAGGTGGAGATCAAGACATGAATGCGATCATCGGAGAGAAGTTGGGCATGACCCAGATCTTCGACGAGGAGAATCGGGCCGTCCCGGTGACCGCCGTCAAGGCCGGCCCCGTGGTCGTCACGCAGATCAAGCGCGTCGCGACCGACGGGTACGATGCCGTCCAGATCGCCTTCAAGGAGATGTCTCCGTCCAAGGCAGGCCGCCCGGCAACGGGCCACTTCGCAAAGGCGGGCGTTGCTCCGCAGCGCCACGTCGTTGAAGTTCGCGTTGACGACCCGGATGTCTTCGAACTCGGCCAGACCATCACGATCGCAGACGTCCTCCAAGAGGGTGCGAAAGCGGACGTGACCGCAGTGTCGAGAGGTAAGGGTTTCGCCGGAGTCATGAAGCGTCACAACTTCAAGGGCCAGGGCGCATCTCACGGTGTCCACAAGGTACACCGTGCCCCGGGATCCGTGGGTGCATGTGCAACTCCAGCGCGTGTGTTCAAGGGAAAGCGCATGCCTGGCCGCATGGGTGGGGATCAGGTCACCACGCTCAATCTCGAGGTCATCACGGTCGATGCCGATCGTAACCTCCTGTTGCTCCGCGGTGCCATCCCCGGCCCCAAGGGCGCCGTGGTCGTCGTACGCAAGGCGGTGAAGGTCAATGGCTGAAACACTCACAGCAGACCTGTACGCAGCCGACGGCACACTCAAGGGTGAGGTCGAACTCAGCGAAGACATCTTTGGCATCGAACCGAACGCCGATGTGATGCACCAGGTTGTCACAGCGCAACTTGCTGCCAGGCGGGCAGGAACACATTCAACGAAGACCCGTGCTGAGGTTCGTGGTGGTGGCGCAAAACCATGGCGCCAGAAGGGTCTCGGTCGTGCCAGACACGGCTCGATCCGCTCCCCTCAATGGGTCGGTGGTGGTGTCGCTCACGGGCCCAAGCCACGCGACTACAGCCAGCGGACACCCAAGAAGATGAAACGCCTCGCCCTGCGAAGCGCCCTGTCTGCTCGCGCAGCCGAGGGCCAGATCAGGGTCGTCGAGTCCTTCGAGGCCTGGGATGCGCCCAAAACGAAGAACGCCACGGCGTTGCTCGCCGCGATGGGCGTCACCGGTAAGGTGCTCCTCCTCGCAGAGGATCACGAGCGCACGGCCATAAAGTCGTTCCGCA
>CAYUJA010000311.1:0-1542 GCA_964444875.1 uncultured Acidimicrobiaceae bacterium
GAGCGCCGTGTGCGACAGAGCCTCGTTCTTTCGCGATGAGATCTCACTCGGTCAGAGAACGCGTCGCGTTCATCTCCATCGGCTGCCCCATACATCCGCGACCGGCCAAACCGGCCGACATGTGAAAGGAGCGAGCAATGCAAGCCCACTGGCCACAGCAGCCCGACGAACACTCCCGCGATCGGGATGTCCATGCCATGACCGAGGACGAGCTGGACAGCGAGATCCGACTCGGGATGGACGACTGGTGTGACTTGCTCGACGACCTCCTGAACACGGGCGGGATGCTCCCCTCCCGCGACTTGGCCGGTCGAGCTGTGAGTTTCTTCGAGGACGAGTATTGGCGAGCCGAGGACGCCCGGATAGAGGCGTTGCGTCGTCAGATGGTCGACCACGGCCGCCGACGGTGCTGCGCGGCGAGCTGGTCGAGGGACGTCCGATGACCGTCGAAACCGTCCAGGAGACGATCACCGACAAGAAGCCTCGCCGTCGCGAGTTGAGTCCGCTGCTGACGATCCGTGCCGTCCAGATCGTCTTGTGGCTGCTCGTGATTTCCGGTCCGGTCGCGGCCCTCTTGCTAGCGAACCGGGTGTCGTCGATCGGTGACCGCCTCGACACCCTTGGTGCGTCGACCGTCGTCGAGGTGCCGCCCGACACGTCTGGGGTGGAGGGCTTCGCCGAGTTGTTCATCGCCGCCTACCTCGGTGCGGGCGACGACTCGATCGACGCTCTGGATCCATTCTTGGATGATGTCGCCCTGGATGGCGTCGAGGTCGGGTCGTGGTCGGCGGTCAGGACGACGAGCCTCGGGGCGCAGGAGGTCTCCCCTGGCTACTACGCCGTGGTGGTCGCTGCAGAGGTTGTCGCCACCGATACCGAATCTGATGGCCAACCCGTGGGAGTCCGCTACTTCTCGGTCGGGGTTGCTGAGACGACGACCGGGCGGGTGATCATTGGGCTGCCCGCGCTGGTCTCACCACCGCCCAGGGTGAGCGCACCTGAGCTTCTCGTCGGGCGCTTCGATGGACTCGCCGGTGCGCCCGGTTTGGAGGAGATGCTGTCCCGCTTCCTCGCTGCGTTCCTCACCGGCGTCGGGGAGTTGACCCGATACACCTCCCCGTCCGCAGCCATCGTTGCGGTCCAGCCGCCACCGTTCACCAATGTTGAGGCCCTCCGTACTGGCTTAGCCGTGACACCGGATGGCCTCACCGAGGTGGCCGTCCTGGTTCGCGGCACTGATGCGGACGGTCGGGCCCAGATTCTCGAGTACGCCCTGGTGGTCGAACAGCGGGATGGGCGCTGGGAAGTGTCCCGGCTTCTGCCCGCACCCACGATCGCACCATCGGAAACCAACTGAAAGGAAGCACGAATGATCGAAACAGCAGAGACCGTGGTCGGGAATCTGACCAACCTGGCGATCGGAGCGGCAGTGCTGCTCGCCATCGGCATGATCCTGTGGTCGTGGCTGGTGAAGCGGACCGTCTCGGCGGTGATCGGGGTGATCATCCTGGCCGCCATCGTCCTGTTCGCCATCAACGCCAC
>CAYUJA010000312.1:0-1542 GCA_964444875.1 uncultured Acidimicrobiaceae bacterium
ATGGGAGAGCTCGCAGAGCTCTACTCCCTCGACAACAGTCTCTTCCGGATGCGGGTCCGCAAGCCGTCACCGCTCATCGGCCAGTCGCTGCGAGAGTCCGACATCGGTCACAGGTTCGGCGTCGCTGTGCTCCAGATCGAGTCCTCCCCCACCGACCCGTCCATCTTGGGCCAGCAGATGCCCTCGCCGGTTCGGGAACGGATGGAGTCGATGATGGCCGACCCTCCAGCTCTGCCCGACCCGGACCAGACCATCGAGTTCAACGACATCCTCATCGTTTCGGGAACAGAGGAACAGGTTCAGAACCTCTCGGTCACGATGCGCCTCGGCCTGCTCCCCATCGACGACGCAGGCCAGGAACTCAGCGACCTGCTCTCCCAGGAGGTCGGCATCGCCGAGGTGCTGCTCACACCGCGGTCGTCCTACGCGGGAACCCGAATCGCAGACGGCGCGATATCGAGAACATTCGGCGTACTCGTCCTCGGCATCCGCCGCGGCGACCGCCAGATCGAGACCACCGAGCCATTGCGGTTCGGTGATGCACTCCTAGTTCGCGGCACGTGGGACACCATCGGCCGCATGGCCGAGGAGAAGCGGAACTTCGTCGTCGTGGGCCAACCGGAACAGATCGCCAACCAGGTGACGGAACTGAACGCGAAGTCGTGGATCTCGATCGGGATCCTTGCCGCCATGGTCGCTCTCATGGTGACGGGGATCGTCCCTGTCGTGATAGCAGCCATGCTGGCGTCCGGAGCGATGCTGCTCACCGGTTGCCTGACGAGAACCCAGGCCTACCGGGCGATCTCATGGTCAACGGTGATCCTGATCGCAGCGATGATCCCGATGGCGATCGCACTCGAGCAGACCGGTGGAGCACAGTTGATCGCGGATGGTCTCGTGAGCACCCTTGGTGGTATCGGACCGGTGCCACTCCTGGCCGGGATATTCCTCGTCACAGCGGCGTTCTCCCAGGTGATCTCGAACACAGCAGCCGCCGTGCTCATGACGCCGATCGTCCTGAGCGCCGCTGCCGGCCTCGGCGTGAGCCCCTATCCGCTGATGATGGGCCTCGCGGTAGCGGCATCGTCAGCGTTCCTCACCCCGATCGGCACCGCACCGAACCTGATGGTCATGGCCCCAGGCGGATACACGTTCTCCGACTACATGAAGGTCGGCGCCCCCCTCCTCGCCGCCTTCTTCGCCATCTCCCTGCTCCTCATCCCCATCTTCTGGCCGTTCTAGGCGTTCTCCCCCGGTCCTCCGAGGGAGATGGGCCGAGGAACGAGGGCCAGAGAGGGCTTCCGTGCACCCTGGTCCTTCGGGGGAGATGGGCCGAGGAACGAGGGCCAGAGAGGGGGAATCTGTGAGGACTCGCTTATTGTGAAGACGTGAAATCGCTCTCGAACATTGTTGAGTACCTCTGCTCGCCTGCCTGCCTTCCCCGCAACCCGGGATCACACGGAGGGATCGCAGCGCGGAACTTCCTGCGAGATCATCTGATCCGTATCGGCCTCGAGTCGTGTGGCGAGCACGGCTTCGATC
>CAYUJA010000313.1:0-1534 GCA_964444875.1 uncultured Acidimicrobiaceae bacterium
GCCCTGCACGCAACATCGCCAGACGCGGTGCGTGTCACAGGCGCGATGATCTTCGCGAATCGTGCGTCGCCGCGCGTCAACAAGATCGGCACGCTGGCGCCAGCGAGCGCGGTGAGGACAGAGGGGATCCTCGCATATGGCCTCAGCTTCGAACGCTTCGGCATCTGCACAACGATCGTCCCTACGCTCTCGTCGGAAGCGATCGCGATGCACGCCGCATACGGGTTGGCGTCGACTGCTCTGTGGTGCACCTCGACACCGAGTTCTTCCGTCGTCGTCGTTTCGAGCAAGCGCTCGAGATCGTCGGCCTCTGCCTGGTTCTTGATCGATTCGAGATCACGGTGGACCACCAGCAGCTCCACGGCGTTCGTATTGCGCACGAAGTACGCAGCCTCGTTGACGGCCGTATCCCTATCGTTGGCGTCTACGAGGGGGACGACGACCTTGCGGCCGAACCCGAGGGGGAATCGCGAGACACCTCCAGCGAAGGTACGCACGACCTGTTCGAAGTCGGTCGCTGCCCCAACGACCGTGACCCTGTCTCCCGCACACAGTTTCGTGTCGCCGTGAGGCACGAGAAGCTGTCCATCGCGCAGCACAGCGGCGACGATCCACAGTTCCGAATGGATATCGCGCAACACGACGCCCTCGACGGGTGAATCCGGAGTGATCTCGAACTCGATCGCTTCAGCCTTGCCTTCGGCGAACGTCGTCGACTTGAGCTTTCGCGGCTCCATCGCGACCTCCATGGCATGTGCCGCAAGCCGTGACGGCGTGATGATCTCGACACCGAGTTCGCGGTATTCCGAAGATCTATCAGGGACGCGCACGACTGCGATGACCTGTTCAACGCCGGCATCTTTCGCCAACCTCGCAACCTCGAGGTTGGCCTCATCGCGGCCCGTCGAGGCCACGCAGGCAACGGCTCCCTGGATCCCCGCATCGCGCAGGACGATCGCGCTCGACCCATCACCGAGCACGGTTTCGACGTCGCGCATCGCAGAGATGATGTCGAGGCGTTCCTGGTCCGTGTCGACGACGACCACGGTCCAGGTGTCCCCAAGGCGCTTGATGAGGTCACGGGCACTTGCGCCCGCTCCGACCACTACGGCTCTCACCACACCTCCCGGTCGTGACGTTGCGTGCCAGCATTATGCCCGATTGGGGGACTATCCGACCCGGATGTGGGACAACTGGCACTTCGGAAATAGGCGGGGTCGGTGAGAACCGAGGAGACTACGGGCAGTAGTACGAAGTAGGTATCACGTAGTACGACCCCGAATCAGGGAGAGACATCGGCTTTTCGAGGTTCGTGAGTGACGCTTCGCGTTTCTTGAAGGGCTCCGTGAGAACCAGGACGGGTTCGCTGTCTCCACGGCCAACTCTCGCCGCCAAGGCTGTTCGGGCTTCACGCTCGGGCGCTAGCGACGCGAACGAATCGTGCATCGGTACACGGATACACCATGCAATCAACCGTTGCACGACCTCCGAGTCGTACTACGAGGATGCGCGGATAGGGGTTGATTGGCCCCCT